>CAYIIA010000017.1:0-12303 GCA_964363385.1 uncultured Gammaproteobacteria bacterium | reverse complement strand
GTTTTCGTTGGGCAAAGGGAATCCGGTTAAAAATATCTTGTTGGCTCTCACGCCGTAAAGCTTCAGTCTTTCCACGACTCTTTTATTCGAGGCAAAATAGCTGATCCGGCTGGTTCCAGGATGAGGCGGCACCCAGGTCCGGCTGAAATCTGCGTCGCAGATGATGCAATATATCTCTCCGGGATATTTAAAATACTCCGCCATCATGGCGGTGATGAAAAAAGTGGTGATGAATGGCATCGGTTTATTGGCAAGCTTGCCTATCAGATGCTTGCCCCAATTCGTCCTTTCCATCAGGCTGTAGATCTGGTCCAATTGGATGTTCGACTTGGATAGATCACGGCGGGGATAAAAATTAGGGATGGCTTGGAATTTATCATACAATTCAAAAACTTTTTCTCCGATGACCGGCACTTTCTTGAAGCGGGAAATAAATTCATAAAAACGCCGGCTGTTATGCCAGATGAGTTTGTCTTTTTCCGGGATTCCCCGATAGTTGTTGGCGGTGATGACGCCGCCGTAAGCCAGATCGTTTAAGGGATAAGCGGCTCGCTGATGGCCATAGCCCATGTCTACGGTCACCACCCAGGCTTTATGAGGAAGCTTTGCTTTCATATCTGATATTATATCACAAAATCCCGCTCCGCCAAATGGTGGAACGGGATCTGATAATCTTTTTTACAGGACAGCTTCTTTTGCCGCTTTGGCGACTCTGAATTTAACCACTGTCTTCGCTGGAATCTTGATGGTCGCGCCCGTTGCTGGGTTGCGTCCCATTCTAGCTTTTCTGTCTACTTTCACTAACTTGCCCAGTCCGGGAAGAATGAACATGCCATTCTTCTTTACCTCGACATAGGCCATGTTAGTCAGGATGTCCAACAAGTTGCCGACGTCTTTTTTGCTGAGACCGGCCTTGTCTGCCAAGTCACTCAACATTTGAGATTTGGTCATTTTAGCCATAATGCTTGCTTTATTATGAGTTAATTGAATTTAAAGTTTTCCACAACCCCTTTTGCCTGTTTAAATTATATCTTAAAAACGCAAGGAAAACAAGGAAAAATCATTTTCCGACTTTTTTGCCGGCTTTGAGCTTCTGGATTTGAGCCATCCTTTTAAGGTTGATGGCATATGATTTAGTGTAGGCTGGGTTGCCTTCTTTGTTGCCGGCCTTAATCCTATTCTGTGAACGCATAGGTTTATTTGGCTAATTTAAGAGGAATGGAAACCAAATCTATCTCTGATCCGTCTTTGGCGGAAAAATCCAAGACTTCCACTAATATATCTTCTCCTTCTGGTTGTTTGTCTAAAGCCGTGATCTCTGTCTCAAAATCCCCGAAGATTCCCATCTCTGGGCTGGTAGACATTAGTTGTTTTTCCAACAGAATATTTCCTTTGACATCCTTAATCCTTAAATTCAATTGGTTTTCAAAGACTCTGGCTTGGCCGGAGACTTTGAAGGGCAAATTGACGGTTGAATTTTTAATGGGGCTGAAAACAATAATATTCCCTCCAGGCTGGCATTCGCCCCTGAAGTATGCCCACTCTTCGCAACGGGTATCGTCAGAAAAGACACAAATTCCAATTTGGCCTCCGACTGTTTCCTCTATCTCCGCTTTTCCTCCTTTGCTTTCGCAATTGCCTGAAGCAGGATTGGCCAGGCTTGTATTAATGTTTGTCCCGCAACCCGAAGTCGGCATAGTAGCTGAAGGGTTGCCATGCTTGACCCACTGTCCGTTCTGACAGAGCCAGGCATCCTCGTTGCCTCTAAGGATTAGGAACAGGGCGCCTAGAGCCAGAATTGTAATAATGATGATTATCCGCTTCTTCATACTTTTGATCTATCTTTATTTTCCCACTTTTGCCGGAGAAAGTCAATTGACAAAAAGAGATGCTGGGAGTAAGATAGTTAGCGTCAAGCTTCGACAGAAAGGAGGCGGTATGAAACACATATCGACGGTTTCCAAAGCACAGGAAGCGGATCCTCTGATCCAGGGCATTTTTGACGCATTACTCCCTTTGACTATCCAGATTTTCGTGTATATCGGGATGCTGATGCAGATCAAAGCCGAACCAACGCGGTAAAAAAGCGGGCTACCTCACCGGAGGGATGCCCGCTTAATTTATTCCCCTCTTCTCTTCCTTACCCTCTCCCAGAAATTACTACTCACATCGTCTTCATCTACATAGACCACCTCATCCGCTTCCTCGTCTTGCCAGTCCTTGTATGCTCCCTTGGGCAGTTCCCTTAAGAATTGTGATGGTTCGTTTATGCTGTCTAACCGGTGGTCAAAAGAAGGGAAAGTGAGATACAGCTTGTCCTGAGCCCGAGTGACAGCCACATAAAACAAACGGCGCTCTTCTTCAATATCCGTCTCTCTGGCAAAGAATTTGTTTCCTGGAAATTGGCCGTCTACGAGCCCAATGACGAAAACCACTGGCCACTCCAACCCTTTGGCTTGGTGGATGGTGGAGAGAGTAAGCGCCTCTTCCTGTTTTGAAGCTTGTTCTCCCTTAAAGCCTTCGGCTAAAGTCACGTCGGAAAGGAAGTCTGACAGGGAATCGTATGACTTGGAAAAAATGACTAACTGTTCCAAATCATTAAGGCGATCCTGGTAGTTTTCGTAATTGTCTTTTAGATATGAATCATACCCGGAGAGCAGGATCGTTTCCAAAATCCGGGGCAATTCTTTTTCAGTCAACAGCAATTTCAAATGATTTTTAACATTTTCCCAACCGTTTTTTCCGGGAAAATCCAAATTAAGAGCCATCTCCAATGAATCCATTTTTGCGATCTCGGAAAATATTTTGCTGGCGGTCACCGAACCTATCCCGCTTTCGAAATTCAAGATTCTCTGCCAAGAAATTTCATCCTTGAAATTATGCAGGATTTTAAGATACGCCACGACGTCTTTAATATGCGCTTGTTCAAAGAATCTCAGTCCGCCCCGCATGACATACGGGATATTCCTCTTGTTAAGCTCCATTTCCAATTCCAGGGACTGGTAATGCGCCCGGAACAGAACCGCCATTTGTTTAAGAAGGATCCCTTCTTTTTTCAAATCCAAGATCCTTTGCGTGACAAATCCGGCTTGCTGGTAGGCGTCTGCCAGGGAAATGAGGGTCGGCTTTTCTCCGGATTCCCGGTGAGTATGCAGGACTTTCTTGAATTGTTTTTTATTGTAGGCAATGGAGCTGTTAGCCAAGCCCAGGATCTCCGGCGTAGAACGGTAATTGGTTTCCAACTTGAAGATCCGGCTTTCCTTGAACGTCTTGGGAAAATTAAGGATGTTCCCCACGTCCGCTCCGCGAAAGGAATATATGCTCTGGGAATCATCGCCTACCACAAAAACGTTCTGGCTCTTTCCGGCCAGGTTGGCGATGATCCGGCTCTGGACCGGATTGGTATCCTGGTATTCATCCACTAAGATATGTTCGAACTGGCGGGAAAGCTTTCCTCTCACTTCCGGCTTTTCTTCCAGTAATCGGTTCCATTTCAAAAGCAGATCGTCAAAATCCAGGGAGTTGGCGCTTTGTTTCTTCTTCTGGTAGATCTCCGCAATTTGAGAGATGGTAGAACAATATTCTTCCGGCAGATGCGAAAAACGGCTGGCGATTATTTCTGTTAAAGATTGGTCTAAGTTAATACTTAAACTGATTATCTTCCTAATGACGTCCGTTTTAGGAAAACGTTTGTCATCCGGCAGGCGTATGGCTTTGCCGCAGGACTTAACTATGTCCTTGGCATCCTGTTCATCCAAGATATTAAAGTTGGGATCTATCCCGATGTGTCTGCCATACATTCTCAGTATCCGGTTGCCTAAATGATGGAAAGTCCCGCCCCACAAACCCTGGGGCTTGATCTGCAAGAGAGTTTCAATCCTGCCCAGCATCTGCTTAGCCGCTTTGTTGGTAAAAGTGACCAACATTAAATTATCCGGAGGAATTCCTTTTTCCAAAAGATACGCCGTGCGGTAAACCAGAACCCTGGTCTTGCCGCTGCCGGCTCCGGCCAGAATCAAACTGGGACCGTCGGTCTTGACTACGGCCTCATACTGCGCGCTGTTTAATTCTTTTTGGTAATCGATCTTGAAGTTTTGTTCCATGGTTTTAAAAGGCAAAGCTCCGATCTTCCTAATGGCGTTCCTTTAGGTTGACAGGAGCGTTCTTTATTCCGAGTAACAGCAATCCATATGCTTGACGAGCAGGAAAATGAATACCAGGGCTATGGCGGCAAAGGGCAGGCTCACAAGCGTCAAGAATAGATCCAGAGCGTTTTCTTTCATAGGACTTTCCTCCTTTCCAAAGACTCAGGCGTCAAGTTAATTTTAAATGGAAAAAATCTTTTCGTCAATTAAGCAGGTTTTGCCTCAATTTATCCGTGGTTGCTTTAAGTTCAGCGTATCCTTCTAAATTGATCCATCCGTACTTCTTCGCTGATTCCAGTTTTTGCAAAAAAGAATTGGAATAGGAATTGATCTGATTATTCCTGGTGTTTGTGGCGGCGGAAAGCAGTTTGTTCAGGAAATTCATGACCCAATCCCTGTTTGACAGACTAAAAGGATGATTTGAAACTCCGGCGATAGCTTTGTTGATTCTGGAAATCCAGCTGTCTTGGTCGGCTAATTTCCCTGAAAAAGTATTTAGGGTTGTTAGAAACAAAGTTTTGGACAAGTCCACATTAATCCAGCCCATTTCTTTCATCTGGTTGATCCTACCAATAATCTCCGGGATCGTCGGCGGTTGAGGCTCCAATTCTCCTGTTTGTCCGTCCTTAAAGTTTAAATTAAAACTCTGGCTCTGATTCAAGGAGATATTTCCGGCAAAAAAGCTCTCCGTAGTTGTAGTTTCGTCCAGGTAGCTGACGCTCAATTTGTATCCGCCGGTACCCGTGCCTTGGAGTTTTACCTGGTATTCCCCTTCCAGAGGATCCGGGATGACTGCGAATTCCACTTCATCGCTGAAACCGGAATAGAAGGAGTCTTTAATCTCGTTGATCTGTGTTCCGGAAATAAAATCCTTGCCTAAAAGCTTTCCGTCCGGAGAGACTACTTGGAAATCCGCCGGAGAGAAGATCCGGATTAAAAGGATCTTTTTGAATAACTTTTCCCTGATATCCTCCCTGGGTTCTTTGCCGGTCAAAAGGCGCGCCACTAACTTCTGCGAGTCTGTCACCATCTGGCTATGATCGCTTGAAAGAGAAAAATCCGTGGAGCTGGCGATATGGTTGTTGCTTAAGGCCGGTACCGTGCCGTCTCCCGAGCCAAGGATTAATCCGTGGTCGCCGAAGGGGGAATTAAAATTCTCCGGATAGCCGTGCTCCCACCGGCCGTCGGAAAAACTCTGCTCTACCACCCTGATCTTTTCCAAGGTATCGTTCTGGCCGTTGTCAGCCAAAACGTTGTATAACCTAACCTTATTCAATTTTTCCAAATTAACTGCCTGATTTAAATTTTCCAAAAAAACATTCCCGGGGTAAGGAACCGATTCATTGTCCGGATTGAAAAGATAGCTGTAAATAGGCAGGAGCTCCTCCACGGATGAGATGGGCAGACCCCGGACATATTTGAAAACATTTTCAAAACCATTGGCTTTGGCTTCCAAGCCGAAGAGTTGGCTCATGGCCTTCTCGCTTAAAGAAGCTCCTATTTCCCCGCCTTCCCAGATTAAATAGCTCTTTGGCGCTCCCGAATGAGGCGTGCCTAGGAAAATAACCTGGTCTACATCATTTTGGTAACTGTCTCCTTCAACATATGCTCTTGCCACCAAACCGCCCATGGAATGCCCGATGATATCCACGTGATCGCAATGACAAATGACTTTAATTTCCGCGATTTTGTTTTTTAAAAAATCCGCCGTGTCCACATTGGAGAGTCGCCAGTTGTATGGCAAGGCAAAGAGTGTTTTCCCTTCCTCGAATCCCGCCTGCTTCAAAGCGGACCAAAGATTGTCATATGTGTGGAGGATGGGATCCATTTCCCACTTCCCAATAATGTTCCAACTCCCTAAAATTCCCGGAATTAGAATGACCGGGTCCGGAGCATTCGGATCTGACAAGAGCCAGGGGCTGAAAATCATCTTGTCGCTTACCATGGGCCTGTCGGAACAGGACGGATTATATGGACTAATCCAAAGACAAGGACCGTCCTGGCTCCCCCACCAATTATTTCCGGCTTCAATGGCTGCGGACTTTGCGCCGACGTTGATTATCCCCGTATCTATTCCCGCTGAATCCACATTCTTGAAAATAGAGGAATTGGAAACAATCATCTTGCTTTCCTGAGTCCTTATGCCTCCTGCGTTTTTTGTGACAAGAAGATGATCTCCAATAAAATCTCCGCGGTATTGGTCAATGGCCGGCTGGTCGTATGTCTGGTATCTTCCTCCATAAAAGACCCGGACATAACTCATTCTAGTGATTGAACCTTGGATTAAGTGTATATACCACCAATCTCCGGGCTGAGGCATGGTCGCTGGACCGTCGCCATTGTTATCTCCGCCGTATTCATCGTCTTTTAAAGAAGTGAAAACGATTGGGTCGATATCCGTGCCTTCGGCTCGGATTATGCCGCCGCTTACCAAAAAAGCGTCAACTCCGAATTTAACGATCACTCCCGGCTCAATCGTCAAAGTGGCTCCAGGCTTGACATACACCCTGCTATTTATGACTATTGGACTCTGCTCCTTGATCCAGGCCGTATTGACGGATATGTCTCCGTCCATGACCTGGGCATGGACTGGAGAGAAAAAAAGCAAGGAAAAAAAAGGCACGACAAGTAAAATTAGTTTTTTCATTTTTTTGGCGATGATTTAATCCTTTGGCCTCTAGAACCAAAGCCTATTCATCTTGCCAAAAAATGGATGAAGGAAATCTAAAAAGGAAAAAGCGGTTTTTACCTTTTCTTTACTGTGGATAACCGGGATGGAAAAAACCTGGAAAATACGGCATGCTAATTATGGATACGGGAGGCGTTGCAAATGGGCGACGCTACCGTCCAAGACGATGGAGGAAACGAATTATGCGAAAGTGGATTGTAGTCATCGGTGTGTTGACACAGAACAAAACGAAAAAGGCGTTTGCCTAAAAGAGCACGGCCGCAAACATGTACTTCACGGTTATCTGACCAGTGGTCACTGTTCCCTAGGGAACATCGTGAAAAGCATGAGCTGGGACTTTCCGAGACGAAAAATCGGGGGTCCCTTCTTTTTTTTTCAAACAAAAAACCCGCCTCCAAGCGGGCTTTTCCAAAACAAATTATCTTTCTAAACAAAAGTAATATCCTTTCAATTTCAGTCTTTGGTACACCGGACAGCCGCCGCAAAAACAGCCTTTTTCATCTACAATGCATTTACTCTTCCCTAGGACGCAATAACCGACGTGTTCCTGGCATTCCGCATAACTGGGACAGCTTGGACAGAGACATCCTTGTGTGGAGTTTTCCATTTTTTAAAAGTTAATTGGCGCGGTAATCATAGGCCCAGGCGGCGGGATCTGTTTTTCTGGCCAGTTTCGCGCCGTTAATTATATTCTTGGCCAGGAGCAAAGTTTCTTCTGCATAACAAGGGTTTAAAACCGTTTTTTTGTCTTCATGCGTGGATTGGCAGACTGAAGCCATGGCATACATATGTGAAAAAGGCGGAAAAACCATGCCAAAGTTGTTCAAAGTCATGAAAAGATTGGAAATAACCATGCCGGCTCCTTCCTCGTGGCCGGTGATAATGATGCCGGCGGTCTTTCCTAAAAATCTTCGAAGCAATCCGCTGCCCGGAACATTATTATCCGCCGTCATCTCAATATATTTCATATGCTTAATATTCAACTCTCTATCCTTCGGATGTTTCAAATCTGCCGGAGGCAGGCTACCGTCCAGGCTGATGCAACGATCGATGAACGTCGCCATGAGGGTGGAAATCTTGAAGTTGTTCACCGGCGTGGCAAAGAGCAGGACATCTGCTTCCAAAATCTTGTCATACAGGATATTGCTCATATCATCCGCGTATTTTGTCCCTTTGGGATAGCAGGAGCAGTAGAAGTGGCACTGGGTGTTGGTAGTGGAATAACAAGCCCTGCAGTGCTCTATATGGTATTTCCTCAGACTGATTAATTCCGTCTGCGCTCCCAGTTTCCGGCAATGGTTCAAAGTTTGTTTCAATAACTCCTCAGAATTGGAATTTTCCTGGGCCATGTCGAACTCTTCCCGGGCGGATCCGGAAACGCCCAGCACTTTTATCCTCGCCTTCCTTTTCTTCACTAAATTCTTGGCATCTTTCATGCCTTGTCTCTGGATTTCTTGGAACCGGCGAAGCGTCTTCAGGTCTATGCCTAAAGATGACATTAATTCCTTGTCTGATATTCTTTTGGCCATATTTTTAGTCTTTGACAATTATGGTTCCTTTCATTCTCGGGTGGGCGGAACAGTAATAATTGAAAGTTCCGGCCTGGCTGAAGGTGCGGCTGAATGATTGGTCTTTTCCTAGTGGTCCGGAATCCCAGATTCCATCCGCCTTTACCGGATGGGAAACAGAATCTTTGTTAGTCCAAGTAACGGTCGTCCCGGTCTTAACAGTCACGGTTGCCGGATTGAAGGAATAGTCTTGGATGCTGATGGAAACTGGAGAAGTTGAGACAGAATTTGAATTAGCAGTGTTTGAATTGACAGGCTGGGTCGTATATGTAAGCCCGCAACCACTGATAAGGGTTGTAATTAAAACCAGAAGCGCCAACATCCCGCCTAATTTGAGGAACTTCATGTTTTTTGGAGTGATTGATTAACTTTGGATTAATTATACCATTTTCCAAAGCTTGGGGTAATAGCCAGGTTTTTGTGGATAATCTACATAAAAAAATCTGGAATGAAAAAACACCCCGCAGGGTGTCTTTGCAACCACCTATAGTTCGGTGACGGAAAACGCCACTTACTCCTTAGATCTCCCTATAGGATTTACGTCCATGGCTATTATAGCCTCATTAAGAATCTGCGTCAAATTCTGGTTAACCATCATCAACTATTTAAACGATTTCATCAAGGAACTGATGCTTACCGCTTTCGCTTCAAACATCGGCTTACTCCTTTCAGGCACGGCTCCGTTGGCCGCCACTATTCTGAGCATCTTCTTGACGTCGTCATTGGTGTTGATAAAAACCACTTCCTTTTTCTTTAATAACCGTCTTTTCAACTTTTCCTTCAAAGACAAGAATTCGTGGGCGGCTGATCTGGAAATGAAGTCCACTTCGGCAAAATCCAAACACACCATTTCCGTTTTTAACTTTGAAATGTCATTTTCAAGATTGTCGACAACATCCCGCGAACTAATGATCGGCGCGATTCTGTAGGCGATGTTTATAGTTGTGTTTGTTGATTTTCTGATCATATATTCATTATACCACGATGATACGGATTATTCCAGAAAAGGAGTGATGTCAACTGGTTTCATTTTATCTTCCACTCTTAACGGTGGAATCCTTCTTTGCCGTTTCGACCATAGGCACGACAATCTCATCAAAATTGTCTCTCGCACTCTCTGTGCGGTTATTCTTGTACGCATCAAAGTGTTTCTCCGCGATTTCCACCGCCATCTCATGGGAAACTTTTCCAGCATCTTCTAAAATATTTCTATTATTCAACTTCAGGAACCCGTGCAATTTTTCTATCCAATCCTTCATATGCATCGGCACACGGCGCATAGCCTGTCCTTCGGCGAATACCAAGTACTGCTCGACGAGGTTATTAAGCGCCAGAAGTTCTGGTTCGGATAAATAATTCTTGGCAATAGCAATATCTTCCCTGCGAGGTTTTACGCCACGCCATGAAGTCAGCCCCATATTAGGCAAAGCGCTGTCTGCGCGAACACTGATGATTTCTGGCGCCGTCTGCCCTGTAATAGCATAATGCACCTTGTTCTGCACAGTTTTAAAAAACAGGACACTCTGCTCGTCGGTCGGATCGTAATCAACGCTACTCGCATAGATATCTATGATTTTCCTGTAAAATCTTTTTTCAGAAGCGCGGATGTCGGCGATGTGGCGCGTCAATTCCTCGAAATAATCAAAAGGCACATCAGGATTTTTCAAACGCTCATCATCCAACACGAAACCTTTGACAATATATTCGTTAAGTCTCCTAGTGGCCCATTGCCGGAAAGCAGTGGCCACCGAACTTTTAACGCGATAGCCGACGGAAATAATCATGTCGAGATTATAAAACTCCATTTCCCTTTTTACCTCGCGATTGCCTTCTTTTTGAACTGTAAAGAATTCCTTTACAGTTGGATTTTCCGCCAATTCCCCCTCTTCTATGACATTTTTTATATGCTGGCCTATATTCTGCTTTGTCGTCTGGAACAAGTCAGCTAAAGCATTCTGCGTCAGCCACACCGTGTCGCCGTCAAAACGCACATCTATTTTCGTCTCGCCTGTTTCTAGCTTATAGATGACTATCTGCGATTGATGGGGAATCCTTTGATTATCTAATGTCTTTGCCATGGATTTATATCAAATTTGATGTTAAACAAGGGTTATTGTGCTTGCTTGTTTCCAATATAAATCCATGATACCAAAAAACCACCCTAAACAACAGGTGGTTTCTTCTCTAAGTGCGCCCAGCAGGATTCGAACCTGCGACCATCAGCTTAAAAGGCTGTTGCTCTACCGGCTGAGCTATAGGCGCTTATTCAATTAACAATTATTAATCTTTCAATTAACAATTTAATCAAAAATAAAACTGCTTTATTGGCAGAAATACTTTAAACTGAATATAATATAACAAAATTTAAAATTTTTGGCAAGGAGTGGATCCCGTTAGAAATTTACCGTACTATTTCAGTGGTTAAAAGCAAGGCTCTTTGTAAAATTAGTTATTTATCATTAGCTATTTTCAAATTTCTAACGGGTGGACAACAGGTGGAAAAAACCGGCTTGCCGAATTTTATTAGATAGGGTAATATTATTCCATGCCAAAAGAAAATACGGAAAAATTACCGCCGCAAAATACTGAGGCGGAACAGCATTTTTTAGGATGTCTTTTGATTGACAAGGACGCTATTATTAAAGTCGCCGATATTCTTGATGAATATGATTTTTATAAAGACAGCCATAAAATAATTTATGAAGCCATAAAAGAACTTTACGGCCGACGGGAGCCGATTGACATTTTAAGCTTGTCAAACCGCCTAAAGGAAAAAGAAACTCTGGAAGCGGTCGGCGGACGGACTTATTTAGCCGAACTGTCAAACGCGGTTGCCACCTCCTCTAATGTCGAGCATTACGGCAATATTATAAAAAAGAAAGCCACTCTGCGCCGCTTAATAGGCGCCGCGTCGGAAATCGCCGCCACCGGCTATAACGAAGAGGGAGAAATTGATAAAATTTTAGACGAGGCGGAACACAAACTTTTTGGCGTTTCACAAAAATATTTAAAAAATGTTTTCACGCCGATTGATGAACTTTTAGCCGAGGCCTTTGACCGCATAGACGAACTGCATAAACAGAGCGGAAAATTGCGCGGCTTGCCGACCGGCTTTAACGATTTAGATAATATTTTGGCCGGATTGCAGAAATCCGATTTGGTAATTTTAGCCGCGCGTCCAAGCGTCGGAAAAACTTCTCTGGCCATGGACATCGCCCGTATGTCGGCCGTTAAATCAAAGACCGCGGTCGGAATTTTTTCTCTGGAAATGAGCAAGGAACAATTGGTTGACCGCATGCTTTGCGCCCAAGCCGGCGTAAGCTTATGGAAAATGCGCACCGGCCATCTTTCCGACAAGGAGCAAGATAATGATTTTACCAATATCAACGCGGCTATGGGACATTTATCCGAAGCGCCGATTTATATTGACGATTCGGCTAATACCACGATTATGGAAATACGGACCAAAGCGCGCCGCTTGCAAATGGAAAAAAAATTAGGGCTGGTAGTTATTGATTACCTCCAGTTAATGGAAGGCCGGGGAAAATACGGCGATAATCGCGTGCAGGAAGTGGCGGAAATCACCAGGGGCCTTAAAGGAATCGCCCGCGAATTAAATATCCCGGTGCTCGCCCTTTCCCAGTTGTCGCGCGTGGTAGAACAGCAGACCGGGCCGGCCATCCCTAAATTATCGCATCTCCGCGAATCCGGATCCATTGAACAGGACGCGGACGTGGTAATGTTTATTTACCGAAAAGCCGCTGACCGAAAATATGATGTTGAGACCTTATCGGAAAATGAAAGAAATTTGGCGGAAATTTATATTGCCAAGCATAGAAACGGCCCTACCGGAAAAGTTAATTTATATTTTGATGAAGAAACGGTCAGTTTTAAAAGTTTA
>CAYIIA010000016.1:3966-12908 GCA_964363385.1 uncultured Gammaproteobacteria bacterium | reverse complement strand
AACTTTAAATTACAACCCTAATTCCGCGTTAGAAAGCCCTGCGTCATTAAAATCATCAACACCAGCAGAACTGTCTACCGCATCCAGTTGATTCAGTTCGCTTTCCAATTCACTCTCTGTCACTGGACCATTATTCTCAGTTGTTTGGAACTGTTCCTGGCCTATCCGGCACTCGGTATTGTTTACACACTCTTCATCTTCTGCTTTATCTATCCAAGAAGTCAGGCTGCAACCGCCAAGCAATAAAGCGGTTAAGATTAGAAAAGATATCTTTTTCATTATTTATCTTCTCCTTCCTGAACCTTGATCCTAATCTGCGCTTGGAGATTTTTCAAGTCCGTTTTAATGTTAGAGGCGTAATATTCCCGGATTGCCTTGCTGTCTTCATGGACTTTTAAAAGGAGATTCCTGGACTCACTGAGCTTGGTCTTGAATTCGCCGTCAGACTTTCCGCAAGCATAGTTCTGGGTTTCCCTCAGCCGGGACATATACAAGCCGTAGTCTGCGGCAAACTGGTCTATCTTCCCGTTTAAAACCGCCATATCGGCTTTCAAGGTTGTCGTGTCAAAACCTTTTCCAGAGAGCCTGGCTTCAAACTTGATTAAACGGTCTTTTAGATTGTTGTAGGCGCTTAAATGCTTGGCTTTGGAATTGTCGTAATTAACGGCCCGGTTCTGGATGCGCGCCTGGATGAGACCACAACGATTCTGGTTGGCGACCGCCAGGCTTTCTTGGGCGCTAGCCACTCCAACTAAGCCAAAAACCGCGACAAGAGCGATGATGATCGTTTTCATAATTTTATTATTAAATATTATTTAATCTTTTTTCCACGGTTTGCCAATTCACAACATTCCAAAAAGCTTCGACAAACTTGGCTCTTTCGTTCTTGTAATCCAGATAGTACGCATGCTCCCAAACGTCCAGAACCAAAAGAATGCGGAAGCCGGGACAGATGTTCATATTATGCTTCTCAATCTGCATGATTACGAGCCTTTCCGTATTCTGGTCATAAGCCAAAGCCGCCCAGCCGGATCCCTCGGTTGAAACCGCGGCCTGAGAGAATTCTTTTTTGAACCTTCCAAAATCACTGAATTCTTTTTTAATAACTTCCATGGCCTTGCCTGACGGCTCGCCTCCCTTGCCAGGCGCCATATTCTCCCAAAACAGAGAGTGTAGCACACATCCTCCGACATGGAAAGACAACTCTTTTAAAATCGCTTTCATATCCGGTTCAGATCCTTCCTTCCGGGACTCATTCAGCTTTTCTAAAAGCGCATTGGCGCCTTTGACATAGACGGCATGGTGTTTCTGGTGGTGAAGGGTCAGTTGTTCTTTGGAAATATACGGCTCAAGATCTTGGTAGTCATAAGGCAACGGCGGGAGGGAATAATTATTTGTCTCCATAATCCCGGGGTTATTCATTACAAATCCATTATACCACTAAAAGAGATTCAGGAAAAATCCCTTTTCCTCCGGCTGGCTTTAAGGCCAAAACGATGGGCCTCGTCCCTAGCCTTTAAAAGGATGTTTTTGGAATTTTCAGCCAATTCCTGGATGTTTTTCCCTGTTCTAGGCGGGAAAACCAGCTTGTCTCCTGCAAACTTGGAAATCCCGACCAGAGGCATGTTCAGGTTCAGTTTGTGGAAAACCTTGTCTATGTAATCTATCTGCGGACGTCCGCCGTCAATGACGACCAGATCCGGCCTGGACCATTCGAGGTGTTTGAAACGACGCTCAATCATCTCGCCCAATGAATGCGAATCGTTGTTAGTGAATCCCCGTATCTTAAACAAGCGGTAATCTTTTTTCTCGGCGTTTCCGTTTACAAAAACAGACATGGCGCCGTACACTTCTTTTCCGGAAAGATGCGAGATGTCATAGCATTCTATCCGGTTGAGATTGGAAAACTCCTCATCCCGGACAATGAGAGAGACATCTGCCAAGTGATCCAGAGCTTTTATCTTATCCGGATTTTCTTTCTTTAAACGGCTCAACAATCTTTTCTTTTCTCCGGAAAGAAGAAGAATGATGTTTTGGATATTCTTCTGGTAATCCTTCTTGCTGGTTTCTCCGGTACAGGATCCAGGGCATAATCCTATCTGACGATCAAAACAAGGCTTGCCTGAACCAGGCTTGCAAGTGCCGTAAGGAAAAATCCTGCGGATGATCTTTAGCGCATTACTAACCAAAGACAAACTCTGGTAAGGGCCAAATACTTTAATGGAAGGGAATTTCTTTAGATCCTGACCCCTGACAACTAATGGAAAAGAAAAATCTTTCTTAGGGATGACAATATACACAAAAGATCTGTCATCCTTGTCCTTTACATTATACTTAGGCCAATATTTTTTAATTAAATTGGCTTCCAAAATGACGGCTTCTAGCAGTGTTTTAGTTTTTTGGAACTTTATTTTCTTGGCCGAATAAACCATCTCCCGGATCCTGGGATCCAAGTTGGGACGGAAGTATTGGAAAACCCTTTTTCTTAAGGAAGTGGCTCTGCCGATATACAAAATCCTGTTTTTCCCGTCTAGGAAAAAGTAGACTCCGGGAGAAAGAGGGATTTGTTTGATTTTTAATTCTGATTTATCCATATTATCCCAAATATTTCCTCAAATACTCCCCGGTCAGACTCCCGCTCCTAGCCAATTCTTCCGGCGTCCCCTGAGCCACAATCTTGCCGCCGTTCTCCCCTCCCTCAGGGCCGAGATCTATGACATAGTCAGATTCCTTGATGATGTGCATATTATGTTCAATGACACAGACGCTGTTACCGCGATCTATTAACTTATTCAAAGCTTTAAGCAGCAGTTCAATATCATAATAATGAAGTCCCACTGAAGGCTCATCCAGAAGATACAAAGTCTTTTGTCCCAGAGAGTGGGTAAGCTCCCTGGCAATCTTAATCCTCTGGGCTTCTCCGCCGGATAACGTCGTGGCGGATTGCCCTAACTGCAGATATCCCAAACCCACCTCTTGGAGAACCTTCAGCTTGTCCGTAATCTGGTAAATCCCGTCAAAAAAAGGAATCGCCTCATCTATTGTCAAATTCAAAACCTGGGCGATGTTTTTGCCTTTGTGCTTCACCTGCAGAGTTTCGCGGTTGAATCTCTTGCTATGGCAGACCTCGCACTCGACCAAAACCGGGGGCAGGAAATGCATTTCAATGAGATTGAAACCGGCGCCGTCGCAAGCCTCGCAACGTCCTCCCGGACGGTTGAAAGAAAACCGGGACAGAGTATATCCCCTTTCCCTGGATTGCGGAAGAAGGGAAAAGAAATTTCTTATGGGCGTGAATATGCCTGTGTAAGTGGCTGGATTGGATCTCGGCGTCCTCCCGATGGGAGATTGGTTGACTATAACCACGCGGTTGATATATTCCGTATCCAGGATTTTGGAAACATCCTTTAAATCCTTCCTGAATCCGTGCTTAATCTTCACCAGATTGCGGTAGAGGGAATCATACAAAAGAGAAGATTTTCCGGATCCGGAAACGCCGGTTAAACAAACCAGTTTCCGTAAAGGAATATCCACATTAATATTCTTCAGATTGTTTGCTCTCGCTCCGATTATCTTGATCTTCTCCCCTTCCTTGACTCGGCGGGAACGATCCAAGCTTATGGTCTTCTCGCCTCGGAGATATTCCAAAGTCAGGGAGGTTTGTTTTTTATCTTTTAATAATTCCTTGGTCGGGCCAATGGCCGTAATCTCTCCGCCGTGTCTTCCGGCTAAAGGACCAAGATCCACTAGATAGTCTGACTCTGTGATCGTCCGCTCGTCGTGTTCCACAATAATCACCGTATTATTCTGGTCTCTCAAGGATTTGAGGGTTTCAATCAGTCTGCCAGTATCCCTTTCATGGAGTCCGATGGTCGGCTCATCCAGAACGTAGAGAGTGCGGGAAAGATGCGACCCTATCTGCGATGCCAGCCTGATCCTCTGCGCTTCTCCGCCGGAAAGAGTCTCTGCTTCCCGGTCCAGGGAAAGATAATTCAAGCCGACTTTAAGGAGAAAATCCAATCTTTCAATTATTTCCAAAACTACGTTCTCGGCAATGGTCCTTTGCCTGGTTGTCATTTTGTTGAAATAATCGCTGAAAAACTTAGCGGTTTTGTCCAAAGAAAAAGAACAAACTTCGGCAAGGTTTTTTCCGGAAATCCTGACGCTTAGAGCTTCGGGCCTCAATCTTTTTCCCTCGCAGACCGAACAAATATTTGTTTCATTCTCATACGGCTCTTCCTCATCCTCTTCTTCATCGCGGAGATATTCCTCTTTACCTAGGCCATGGCACTGCGGACAGGCGCCATGAGGACTGTTGAAAGAAAAAAGTCTTGGTTCCACTTCCGGAAAAGCAAACCCGTCATTGGGACAGGTCCAGTTGGCAGAGAGTAGTATTTCTTCGTTGTTTTCAAAAATAATGGTAGCGAGTCCCTGGCTGTGTGACAGAGCGCCTTCCACAGCCTCGGACAGACGGCTCTCGTCATTTAACATGACTTTGTCTATGACTAAGTCTATGCTGTGCTTTTTATGCCTCGCCAGATTTATTTTCTCATGAAGCGAATGCATCTCTCCGTCAATCCTGGCTTCGCCGTAGCCTAGAGCGAGATAGTCGTACAAGAGTTGGTAGTATTCTCCCTTGCGGTCAATGACCACCGGAGAAAGTATGGTGGCATAGCTGGATTTTCCGGCTTTGCTTTTAATAATATCCGCCATCTCATCCAGAGAGAGCTTCTGAATCTTGTGTCCGCATTTTGGACAGAAGACTTCTCCCAGACGGGCGTAAAGAAGGCGGAGATAATCATATATTTCCGTGAGAGTTCCCACCGTGGATCTGGGATTGTGCGAAAGCGCTTTTTGGTCAATGGAAATAGCCGGAGCCAATCCGATGATCTCATCCACGTCTGCCGGCTTCATCTGGCCCAGGAATTGACGCGCATACGGTGAAAGAGACTCAATGTATCTTCTTTGTCCTTCGGCAAAGATGGTGTCAAAGGCAAGGGAGGATTTCCCTGATCCGGAAACGCCGGTGATAACCGTTAATTGATTATGCGGGATCTCTAAAGACACGTCCTTGAGATTATGGACGCGGGCTCTTTTAATGATGATTTTCTCGCCTCTTGACATATCTTTATTTATTTGGTATGCTTTGTTATTGAGTAAGGAGAGGTGTAATTGCAGTAGGTGTCCGCTTGGCATTGACCCGCGGGAATGCGACATTCCTGAGTGCTACGGACTGAACACAAAGGAGGAAAGAAGCATGCCACAAGTGAAAGTGTGTCCTATGGGAAACAATTCCCGAAACGAATGCGATGGCGATTGTCCTCTAAAGGATGGATGGATGTGCGCCTTTTCCGTCTCTGGAAGCGAGGAGGTTCAGACGGAGATAATGCTTGAACAGCCTAAAGACAATATCCATGACCATTTCCCACCTGCGGATCGATGAATCAGTTGCTCGACCCGCTGCGACCCCGTGAACGTCTACGGGGTCCTCTTTATTTCCAAAAAATCCTCAATATCCTTTTCTATGCTTATCGCCTTAATCTTGTGCTTCTTGTTGTAAGCCAACTGTTTTTCTCTTCTCTGCTCCACTTCTTTTATCGCTCTTTGCAAGGATCCGGTCAGACGGTCAGCGTACATGATAACTCGGCCGGAAACATTCCTGGCCGCTCTGCCCATGGTTTGAATCAAAGATGTCTCGCTGCGCAGGAATCCTTCCCGGTCTGCATCCAGAATAGCGACCAGGAAAACCTCGGGCAGATCCAAACCCTCTCTTAACAGATTCACCCCGATTAAAATATTGAATTTCCCTCGGCGGAAATTCGCAATGATTTCCGTCCTTTCAAAAGTCTTAATATCGCTATGGAGGTAATTGGTTTTAAGTCCTTTTTTCTGTAAAAACGAATTTAAATCCTCAGCCATCTTCTTGGTCAGGGTGTTGATTATAACTCTTCCGCCCTTTTCCACTATCTTCTCCGACTCCTGGATAATATCGTCAATCTGGGAACGGTTTTTCTTTTTGTCAAAAACCGGACGCACTTCAATGGGCGGATCCACGAGTCCGGTGGGACGGATGAGTTGTTCCACAATCTGAGTGGAATGCCTCATTTCCCATTCTCCGGGCGTGGCGGAAGTGAAAATGACTTGCCCTGTCCTTTCCAGGAATTCATCTAATTTCAAAGGACGGTTGTCCAAGGCTGACGGCAATCTCCAGCCGTACTGGACCAAGACGTCTTTACGGCTCCTGTCTCCTTCGTACATCCCTCTCGCTTGAGGCAAACCCAAATGGGATTCGTCCATGATGGTCAAAAAATCCGGCTTGCCTTTTTTGTCTTTGGGAAAGTATGCCAGAAGGGAGTCCGGGGCTTCTCCGGAGAGCTTCCCGCTAAGATGGCGGGAATAGTTTTCAATGCCATGGCAGTATCCGATGGATCTCAACATTTCCAAATCATACTTGGTTCTTCTTTGTAAACGCTCTACTTCCAAATAAAGGCCTTTCTTCTCAAAGAATTTCAATCTGTCTTTTAATTCCAATTTAATGTCTTTAACCGCTCTTTCAATTTCCGGCTGGTGGGAAATGAAGTGCTTGGACGGAAAAATGACTATCTCCGGCAGATTCTCCAGCATATTCCTGGTTAAAGGATCCACTAAAGAAATTTCCTTTACTTTCTGGTCTTTCAGTTCGATGCGGTAAATGATCTTTTCCGAGGCGGGCAGAATTTCAAAGACATCGCCTCTGACTCGGAATTTTCCTCTTTCCAATTCTCCTGGAGTTCTTTCAAATTGGATCTTTACCAATTGCCTGATTAAATCCGCTCGGACAATGTTCTGGTTCAAAGCTAAATGCAAAGTGGAATCCAGATAGCTTTCCGGCACGCCGAGGTTGTAGATGCAGGAAACCGAAGCCACGATGATGACATCCCGTCTGGAAAGAAGGGCCGACGTCGCCTGATGCCTCAGACGGTCTATTTCTTCGTTGATCATCGCCTCTTTTTCAATGTAGGTGTCAGTAGAAGGCAGATATGCTTCCGGTTGGTAGTAATCGTAGTAAGAAACAAAATAATTCACCGAGTTTTTGGGAAAGAAATTCTTGTATTCGCGGTAAAGCTGGGCGGCCAAGGATTTATTCGGTGCCATTACCAAAACCGGCCGGTCCAGAGTCTCAATGACTTTAGCCATGGTGAAAGTCTTGCCTGATCCGGTAATACCCTTCAAAGTTTGGAATTGACCTTTGCTTAGTCCCTGGATCAATTTCTGTATGGCCTGAGGCTGGTCTCCGGCAGGTTCAAATTTAGCCTTTAGTTGGAATAAATTTTTTTTCATTTCTTTTCGCTTTGAACGAATTTATTTCCATATTCTTCTGGTAACGGAAAAATGACGGGGTCCGGTAAGCCGGACTGCCTTTTCTGTTCCCGATTTTGGATCTGGTTTTCATCTTGACAAAATATATTTTTTCGTGTAAACTGTAATTGTTCGGCTGATGGAATAGCGGTGATTTCGAGGGCTTTCTTCCGTTATTGGCGCTTACTTCGTCATCGGGTATGCCGGCGCTTCCGGGTTCCTTTCCCCTTGAAAAGGAGGATCCTTCCAACGCAAGTTGGTCCTATAATGGGCGGGATATTGCGGGACCCCCCAGAACTTTGGTCTTCTGTGCTTTTAAAGATTAAGGTGCGCTCGGACCGTCAGTCAAAGAGCGTGATGCTTTTGCATGCGGGTCTTAAACCTGCATCCGCGCAAAGGCATTACGCTCTCTTTTTTTTAACACGCAAAAACCGCCGCTTGCGCGGACATACTAGGGGTTAACAAAAAATCTCTGGGCCATAGTGGGCATAAGAGGACTCGAACCTCTGACCTCACGGATGTGAACCGTGCGCTCTAACCAGCTGAGCTACATGCCCTCGTGTGGACCTAGGCGGAATCGAACCGCCGTCTGCGCAATGCGAATGCGCTGTTCTACCACTAGACCATAGGCCCTAACAATTTACATTCTCTCATTTTTTCGTCTTTTTGTCAATTAAAAAAAGCGGACCTTAAGTCCGCTCTTTTTTAAATTACCAGCTTCCTCCCCCGCCTCCGCCGAAACCGCCTCCGGAAAATCCGCCTCCGCCGAAACCGCTGCCACCGGAAGAAGCTGAGGAAGGACTTGAGGCCATGGAAGTATACGCCTGGGAACGGAAACTATCCAGGCTGCTGATGAGATACAAAGCAGTGAACATATTGCCGGAAGAATCGTCATACCAAGACGGCGGCTGTCTGTAGATGCCTTCAAATTGCTTGGCCCATTCTTTTTCCACCTGAAGGACCATGGCGTATGGCAGGAGTTTTTCAAAAGTCCGGGGGTTTTTTTCCGGAGCGTTATGGAATTTCAAGCGATCCTTTTCCGCTACGGTCAGGTACAACTTCAACCCCAGGATGTGTTCTTTAGCTCTGACGCCATCTATGGTCTTAGCCGGCATGATGAAACTGAAAATAGCGATGATAATGGCGGAAATAATAATAGCCACAATGCCTAGACCGCCAAGAAAACCGCCGAACAAAAAACCCAAGGATACTATAATAAAAGCGATTGTCAGATATTTTAATCGGATGGTCTGAGGATTTTGGGCAAAATACTTCTTGGCCAATGATTGATAAACCTCATTCTTGGCCAGTTTTAAGTCTTTGTAAAACTCGTCTTTCAATTCACTTAATTTAATATCTGATCCTTTTTTAAAAAAGTTTTTTAAAAGGCGTTGTTCAAAATCCTTTAAAGAGCCGTCCGCTTCATGGAGTTTAATGAGCCGGTATTCATGGTAAGTCCGCCAGAAATTCTTGGTTTCCTCTCTTTTGATTTTCAAATACCCCTTAACTGCCAGATTTATGATCTCTGCTGTCATATCCCGGCTATTAACCGTCTCGTCAATGATCGTGCCCATCGCCAGCCGCTCGAAGTAAGCGGCTAGAAT
>CAYIIA010000016.1:0-3956 GCA_964363385.1 uncultured Gammaproteobacteria bacterium | reverse complement strand
CATACTGGGCGACGACCGTGCCTTTGCCCTTTGGATCCCTTCCCCTGGTCAGCCAAAGCGAGAGCATAATCAAAAGACAAACCAAGGGCAGGAACAAAACAAAATTATCCTTCAAGGTTTCCAAAAAGTTTTCCCAAAGAGTCGGTTGATGGACGATCCCTTTAGGGAAGCCGGCCACAATGGTCATTCCCTCTCCAGGCAAAAGATTCTTTTCCAGATTGCTGTTAAAGGCAAAATTCTTGACCTTGCCATTTTCTAAATCCACTCCGGCATAACAGGTCTCCTGACTGCCTCTAGGACCCCAAAAACAGGCTCTCTGCGCTTCTGACTCGTCTATTCCCTGAGGCAGATATACATGGGCAATGACCGATCCGGCGGCCACTCCCCATTCATTGCCATTGACATTCCAGTACAGTTCGTCATGATCCTTGAAATAATTAATGGCTCTTTTTACTTTGTAATGGATGACATAGGTTTTGATCCCGGTCACAAAACTGCCTGCGTCCCCTATTTTAATCTTCACATACCCGCTCTCCCGAGTGGTTTCAAAGGTGTACGGATTTCCTTTTTCATCCCTTACGGAGATATCTGAGATCCTGAGATTGTAATTGCCTCCTCTGGCTTTGTACTTGTACGGGATATTCCGGTAAATCCCGTGCTTTTGCAAATCTCCGAAATTGTATGTGATTGTTTCCCTGACATTAATTGAAGCATCCGCATTGATCTGGATATCTGCCACAAAATCCTCCACATTCTCCGCCTTAGCCAAAGACGGCAAAACAAAGAAAAGACTTAGGATGCAAATTAAAAATATCTTTTTCATCTCAGTATCTTATTTTATTTAATTTCAAACTTTTGTTTGCCATTACCGTATTGAAAGGCTTTTTCCCGATGACCTTTTTTAAATCCAGAGGTTTTAGATTGAAATCCAAGACCCTGCCTCCGGCTTCCTGGACAAAAAGGATTCCGGCTCCAATATCCCAGATGTATCCGGCAGGGATGATGAAGGCCTCGGCTCTACCCAGTCCCACCCAGGCGGATTCAATGGCCGCAGATCCCAGTTTTCTCATGGATCTGGCTTTGGGATACAAATCGTTTAAGAATTTTAACATGTTTTTTCTCTCAGCCCTATGCCCGTCACAGAAAAGGATGTATGACTTATCCAAATCCTTAATTAAGGAAACTTCGGCTTTTTCTTTTTTCTTTTTAATCAACCAGGAGCCTTTGCCTTTTACCGCCACGTATGTTTCCTTTAAATGCGGGGCTTCAATGACTCCCAGGAGAGGCTTATTCTTGAACCAAAGAGCGATAGAAACCGCAAAAAACGGATTCTTATTCAAAAAATTATTAGTGCCGTCGATAGGGTCTACGATCCAAAGGAAGTCTTTATTTTTCTTTATTAAACCGCTTTCTTCCGTGAGGTATGAGTGATCCGGAAAATTCTTTTCGATTTCCGAAATAATGAATTTATCTATCTTTTTGTCATATTTGGAACTGACCGCCGGATCTCTATTCGCGCTTTTCATTGTTTCAAAATCCGCCAAAAGAACACGGCCGGCTCTACTAGCGGTCCCAACGGCAAAATCCAGGTATTTTTCCGTTTCTTTCATGATTGGATTATACCAAAAACCGAGGAAACAAAAAAGCCAGTGTTTGCCGTTGCAAACACTGGGTCAGTCAATACCGACGATTCCGGCAAGCGGCGTATCCGCCAAGACATAAACGTACTTGATGAGCCGGCTCCCGTCCGGAAGTTTGAATACTCTCATACCTGCCTCCTTTCTTAGGCAGCCAGATCCATCCTAAAGTCCTCAGCCGTTTCCATGATCCCGATAGCCGTCCGGATCTCCTCGAGACTGTGCGAACCGGCTAAGAAACCACGGATCTCATGCCATAATACTATTTGTTCGTCTGCATGAGTAAGCAGACTTTCCCGCAAGGAAGGAACTTGCTGTTCCAGCCAGTTTGGAAACCATGCCAAAAAATACATTTCTACCATGACCTTATCCTCCTTTTGTGGTTGTGGACGGAGATGCCGGGCCTAAGCCTGGGCGCTTCTTAGCGGCGCCTTGCGCGAACCTAGCTCTTGAGCGAACCTACAGGCCTCCGACATCCCCGTCGTCTCTTTATACCAAAAAAATATTATTGTGTCAATAGTTAAAAACGTCTCGCTCATAAACGAGGCGTTTCCTAATTCCTTTTTATTCCAAATTGACCGTTATTTGATTGGAATATACTCCGCATTTTCCACCGAGATATTCACAAACCCTCACATAATATGTTCCGGCTCCGGAAAAAGCATCCAGGGATCCGCTGTTAATGCTAGCATCACTGTAATAGTTGTATCTATCTCCTTCACGGCCAGGATATATCGGATTAGCGTTCTTGGACCAAACTAATTTGAATCCTTGCTCAGAAATACCCGTGGCTTTCCAGGAAACATTGCTTCCGCCTGAAGATGACAAGCTAATTGAACTGACTGTCCCGCTCGGCGTTTCGTCCGGAACTTCTGCTAAAGGCGCTGTCATTTTCACGTTATTGCTGTATACGCCGCATTTTCCACCTAGGTATTGGCAGATACGGAAATAATATGTCTTGCCGTCTTTAATGGTCCAGAGATATGCTCTTTGGTCTTTGTTGGAGAGGTATTGGTAATCATTGCCAGGATATACCGGATTAAGAGCCGTGGAACGAACCAGTTTGAATCCCTGATCTACATTCACTCCTTCCACGGTCCAAACGAATTTAACGCCAGTAGCGGTTTTAACCGCGCTGAGAGCGATCTTAGAAGTGGTAACCGGAATTTCTGGATCCGGATTGGTCTCAGCCGAAACCTCAACATCTTCCTTCACTTCAGCCTGAGTCCCGTCCAATTTCTGGTCCTCTTCCTTATTCCAGACCACAAAAGAATCCTTTTTGATCTCTGTTTCTGTCATCTTTACCAGTTTCTTTTCAATCTTAACGTCAACCTTATTTTCCAAAAGGTACTGATTCCCCTCATCTACAATGGCTTCTTCCTTGCTGTCTTTGATGACTTTTACTTTATTTTTGTAAACCTCCACTCCTTTTTTCCCTTCCTTGTTGATGGTTTTGTAAGCGGTGCCCAGGGAAACATACGTCGCGTTTCCGGCCTGGACATCAAAAACTCTTTCTGAGGCTGCGACTCTGGCGTATACCTGGCCGGATTCATTGCTAATGGTTATATGATCCGGTTTCAAACTGGAAAGAACCACCTTGGATTTGTTGTCCAGCCTGATGGCGCTGCCGTCATCCAGGTTGATGATCGCCCGTCCGTCAGCCAAGGTTTCCACGCTGTCCCCCTCCTTTAAATCCGTATTGGCGCTGGCGCGTTTCCAATCTCCGCCGTCTTTGTATTCCACTCCGCCTTCAACCCAGACGATCTGGGCGCCGATGACGCTTGCTTGTTCATTTTGGACCGTGGTTTTTTTGGCATTTTGGAAATACCAATACCCGCCGCCGATAATGACGGCCAACACAATGAGGTAGATGAGCTTTTTCATATTTTCAAGTTATTTCAATATGGGTATTGTATCATACGGGTTAAAAAGATCAAAACTTGCTTTTTGTGTCGATTTTTGCTATTATTATATAAAATATTGTTATTTAAAATCGTGGCAGTCCGTAAAAACAATCCTTGGAATAAAGGCCTGACGAAATTTTTAAGCCCGGAAAGGGACAAGACGCTGTTGCCCAGCTTGAGGTTTTGATCGTCCGCATGGCCGGAATAATAAAAGACAAAAAGTGACTCGTCGTTCTTTCCGGTTTCTTTTTTGATCCGCTTTTTGATTTGTTCGATTCCGGCAACAGTTTCGATGGAATCCCGGCCGGTGATCAACAGGACATTTTCCTTCTCAAATTGCCCCAACCCGGTGAGCACTTCATAGAAATTGTGCGCATCTTTTTCGGCATAGCGCAACGGGACCTTGCCGATGCCG
>CAYIIA010000015.1:0-13021 GCA_964363385.1 uncultured Gammaproteobacteria bacterium | reverse complement strand
AAGGAAAGGCGCTAGTCGGGAAATACGCCATTACGGCAGTTCCGACCATGCTCTTAAACGGCGAGTTGGAAGAGTACCAGAATTTCCAGCAAGTCTGGCCTTTAGTGGGCAAGATTTGGGAGAATGACGGCACTTACATTTTTACCAAGCTGGATGAAATGGGAAGCTACTATGATCTGGAAAAGGATAAATTAGTGGAAGTGGATTTGGCGGCAAAAAACACCAATACGGAAGTTGCGCAATAATTCCAATCTTAAGATGAGGCCGGACTACCGGCCTCGTTTGATTTTCTCCAAAAAAAGTGGTAATATCCAGGATATGAGCAAACTGTATATCGTCGGCACTCCCATTGGTAATTTGAAGGATATCACTCTAAGGGCTTTGGAAATATTGAAGTCAGCGGATTTAATCGCCTGTGAAGACACCCGGGTTTCAAAGAAACTTTTAGATCATTACGAGATAAAGACCAAACTGGTTTCGTATCATCAGCATAGCAATGAGAAAAAGGTCAGTTTTCTTTTGCAAGAACTGGCTTCAGGCAAGGAGATCGCTCTGATTACGGATGCCGGCACGCCTGGCATATCCGACCCGGGCAATCTATTAGTGAAGGAAATCGGGGAAAAGCATGAAGTCATCGCCATTCCCGGACCATCTGCTCTGACCGCCGCTCTTTCCATTTCCGGCTTGCCCACGGATAAATTCTTTTTTCTGGGTTTTCTGCCTCACAAAAAAGGCAGGGAAACTTTGTTCAAAAGGATCGAGGAAAGCGAGGAAACCGTGGTCTTCTACGAATCCACCCATAGGATCATGAAGACTTTGGAAAGGATAAAGGAATGGAAGAGGAATATTGTGGTTTGTCGGGAGCTGACTAAGAAATTTGAGACGGTTTACCGCGGGAAGCCCAAAGATATCTTGGAAAAGATATCCAAAGAGAATCGCGGAGAATTCGTCGTCATTATTCCAAAAAAATGAAATTCTACATTACCACCCCAATTTATTACGTAAACGACAAGCCGCACATCGGGCACGCCTACACCACGATTGCCGCCGATGTCTTGGCTCGGTATCATCGCCTGAAAAGCGAAGAAGTGTTTTTTTTGACCGGCACGGATGAGCATGGCGCTAAAGTGGCGGAGACCGCTTCTAAACAAGGACTGGAACCCCAGGAATTATGCGACCGAAATTCAGCGCAGTATCAGATGCTTTGGGACAGATTGGATATTGCCAACGATTTTTTCATCCGCACCACCTCGGAGCTCCACAAAAAAAACTTCCAGGAATTCTTGTTGAAACTGAAGGATGCGGATGCGATCTACGAAAGCGAGTACCAAGGTTTGTATTGCACCGGCTGCGAGAAATTCATAACCGAGAAAGAATTAGTGGACGGTTTTTGCCCCCTCCACAAGTGTGAACCGGAGAATATCAAGGAAAAGAATTATTTTTTCAAATTAAAACAGTATTTGCCTCAAGTGGAAAAATTAATTGATTCCGGAGAGATAAGAATCATGCCGGAAAGCCGGCGCAAGGAAGTCCTGGGTCTCATTAAACAAGGCCTGGAGGATTTTTCCATTTCCCGGGAAAGCGTTAAGTGGGGGATTGAAATTCCGTTTGTTAAAAACCAAGTGGCATATGTTTGGGTGGACGCTTTGACTAACTACGTCACTGCCTTGGAAGGGGATGATTTTCAAAAATTCTGGCCTGCTGATATCCATCTCATGGCCAAGGATATTATCAAGTTCCATGCCTTGTATTGGCCGGCGATGCTTTTGGCCGCCGGTCTGCCCACTCCCAAAACCATTTTTGCCCATGGCTTTTTCACCGTCGATGGCCAGAAGATGAGCAAGAGCCTGGGCAATGCCATCGATCCGGATTCTTTGCTGGATTCTTTTGGTTCGGATGCGGTCAGATACCTCTTGCTTTCTCAGTTCCCGTTCGGCGACGATGGCGACGTCAAAGCCGGAAATTTCGTTATCCAGTATAATGCGGATCTAGCCAATGGCATCGGGAATTTCGCTTCCAGAGTCATGGCCATGGCCGAGAAATATTTTGACGGTTCAGTCCCGGAAAAAGACTTTGGATTTGAAAATGAAATTAAAAACATCTGGCAGGAGTATGAACAGGCTCTAGACAAGTTTCAAATAGACAAAGCAGTGGAAGCCATAAAAAAGTTGAACGGTTTTGGCGACGGAGAAATTGAAAAGACTAAGCCATGGGAGCTGGCTAAGACTGATCCGGAAAAGCTTAAAAAAGTCATTTACGGCCTTTTGGAGGCGGTCAGGCATCTAGGAATAATGATTTATCCCATTATGCCTCAAACTGCCGAAAAAATCCTTTCAATGTTGGGCCAGGAAGATTGGAAAAAACAAAGCCTGGAAGAATTGAAAGAGTGGGGGAGATTAGGGCCTGGAACCAGAGTAAAAAAAGGGGAATCTCTTTTCCCCAGAATTAAATAGGCATGTTTTCTTTAGTCGATGTCATTTTAATCGTCATTGTCCTGGTCTTCGCCCTGACCGGCTTTGCTTGGGGACTTATCCAGGGCATAGGCGCTTTGGTCGGATTGGCGGCCGGAATCTTTGCGGCCACGAATTATTATTTTATTTTAGCCGGTTGGCTCACTCCTATTTTCTTGGGCAATGCCGTTTTAGCCAAAATAGTGGCTTTCATTGCTATTTTCGCCATTGCCAACAGGCTGGTCGGGTTGGTTTTTTGGATCATTAATAAAACCTTCAATATCATTGCCATCATCCCGTTTATCAAACCTATTAACCGGATTGCCGGTTTGATCCTGGGTTTAGCAGAAGGTATCATAATCACCGGTGTTTCCCTGTATGTCATCGCCAAGTTCGGCGGAAACATCCCCTGGCTGGCGGAAACCTTGAATAATTCGCAGGTCGCCCACTGGCTGGTATCAGCCACCCAATTTTTAAACAGTTTCTTGCCATAATATGCTGGTAGATTCCCATGCCCATCTCAATTTCCAGGCTTTTGAACAAGACTTCCCCGAAGTGATCAGCCGTTGCAAAAAAATGCTGGTCATAAACATCGGGACACAGGTTGAAACCTCCCGGAGAGCCGTTGAATTGGCAAAAGAAAACAAAAATATTTTTGCCACAGTCGCCATCCATCCCGCGCACATCGGGGAAAGCCGGTTGGATCCGCAGGAGTCTGGAAACCAAGAACAATATCCGCTGGAAGAATCTTTTGAAATAATCCAGGCATTAGCCAAGGAAGAAAAAGTAGTGGCCATAGGAGAAACGGGTTTGGATTATTTTCATTTATCTGAAGGCAAGGAAAAACAAAAAGAATATTTTCTTAAGCATATAGGCCTGGCAGAAAAAGAAAACCTGCCTTTAGTCATCCATGCGCGTGGAAGCGAGCAGAATCCGACGGACGCTTACCAAGACATTTTAGGAATTTTGGAAGGTAAGTCCTTAAGAGGCGTAATCCATTGCTTCGGATCCAGTCTGGAAATCGCCCAAAAATTCTTGAACCTCGGATTTTATCTAGGATTCACCGGAATCATTACTTTCAACAAAAAATCCGAACAAATCCAGGAAGTAGTCAAGGATGTCCCGCTGGAAAAGATATTGATTGAAACCGACAGTCCGTACTTGGCGCCGGAGCCGTACCGAGGAAAAAGGAATGAACCGATTCATGTGGAAAAAGTGGCGCAGAAGATAGCGGTGCTGAAGAATCTTGCCTTGGAAGAAGTCATTGAAACGACAGGAAAAAACGCGATTAAATTATTTAATTTAAAATGAACAAAAAGCATCTCATCGTCATTCTAGCGGCCGCCTTATTTTCCTTTTTTTTATACAGTTCGTTGTATTTCCTTTTGAGGCCGGCCGCCATGGATAACAGCCAATGGATTTTCAATACCCCGGATGAGACCGCCAATTATTTCTTTATCAAAACCTTTTTTGAAACCGGCCAGATGCAGTCATTTGAGCCTCTGAACGCAGTTTCCGGAACCATGAGCTTGGTCCATCCTAGATCCACTACGGTAATAGATAATTTCATCACCCCAGCCACTTTCCTGGGATTTATCTTGGCAATGAGGATGTTTGCCAAGATTTTTTCATTCTGGTTCATTCCTTTCATTATCCCGCTCTTCTCCGCCTTTGCCATTCTCGCCTTCTTTTATCTCATTAAAGAAACTTTCAATGAGAAAATAGCTTTTTGGTCGTCTTTGGCCCTGGCGGTCATGCCTGCTTTTTGGTATTACAGCAGCCGGTCATTATTCAATAATCTTTTATTTTTGGATTTCACTATTATCGGGTTCAGTCTGCTGGTTATGTTCATCAGGAAAAAGGAATTGATGCTTCTTGCCATCTCCGCCCTCTTCCTAGGCTTAGCCCTGACCATAAGGACGACGGAAGCTGTCTGGATCATCGCCATACTAATCATCCTTTTCGCCACTCTAAGGCAGCAACTTCGCTGGCATCACGGCTTGCTTCTTTTTTTCATAATCATTCTTTCTTTTCTCCCGGTTCTTGGCTACCAATATCATATGTATGGCAATCCGTTAGCCTTCGGCTATGCGCCCAAGATTGCAATCAAAGCCCAGGCATCAATCATGCAGACCGTAGGGAACCTGGCCCTGCCATTCGGCTTTTCTCCGATCAACATCCTAAGGAATATATATCATTATTTCTTTAAAATGTTCTTCTGGCTTTCCGTCCCGGCTTTCCTGGGCGGCCTGCTTTTGATCTTTAAAACGATTAAAAAGAAAGCCAAGCCGGAAGAAAAAGCGTATTTGCTTTTTGCCGTCATCATCTCCGTTTCCCTCTTGCTGTATTACGGCAGTTGGTGGTTTTTCAACAACCTCATGGCCAAGCCGCTCATTGGCTCGTCCCAGGTGAGATACTTCTTGCCCATGTATGTCATAGGCATCCCGTTGGTTATTTACTTTTGGGATGAGGTTTTGAATTTAGTCAAAAACAAAAAAATCCGGCTGGTTGCAGGCGCAGCAATTGTTCTTGCCACCCTGGGGTTTTCTGTTAATTGCACGGTTTTTGCCGGCGAAGAAAGCCTGACCGCGATATACTCAACCGTCAGAAGTTACCATGACATTAACAAAAAAGCGGTAAAAACGACTGAAAATGATTCTGTCATTGTTTCCAGTTACAGCGACAAGGTTTTCTTCCCTTCGCGGAAAGTCATCTTCTACTGGCAAGACCCAAAGTATTTGGCGAATATCTCCAAGATTACGGCGCAGACAAAAATCCCGGTGTATTTCTACAGCATCTCAGACAACGAATTGGAATACATTGAAAATAATTCCAGCTTGAAGACCGAACTAGCGGAGAAGATAAATGACAAGGAAGGTTTGTATCTGTTAAAAAATAAATAAAGCATAGATATTAATATGGAGAAAAGAACGCATTTTGAACGAGTAATCGGAGGGACTCAGGAAGAAAAAGAGTCAGCTTTTAAAGAGTTACAAGTTTTATTTGAGGAAAGAAATAAGGAACTTGAAAAATATGAACTTAAAAAAAGCCCTGAAGATTTGGAAATTATTAAAAAAACGGAATCAATTGTGGATAAGATAGTGGAAAAATACGGGAGTAAACCAAAGGCGCTCCCTCTGGACAATATTTATATTCTTAGGCCCGGGAGCGTCTTAGAGATGACAGAGGGAAGGCTTAAAGAGGGCATTCATAAGCCATTAGGGCTTAAAATCGGGATTGAAAAAGAAAGGTCCAGGCTATCATTTGCGGCTGCACTTGCTCACGAATTATTCCATTTGAAGTCATACAAATCCGCCCGTGTCGGCAAGTCTGCAGGAGATACGCGTCTCTACCGGAGCGGGCTATTAATGTTCGACAGGAAAGATGAAGACAGAGAAAAAGGAGAAGAAAAGAAATATTTTGATGCATTAGAGGAAGCGGTTGTCGCTGAATGTACAAAGCGATTTATTGATGAAATCGGCAATGATGGCAAATTCAGTGAAGAGATTAAAACTATTGAAAAGTTTAAAAATTGGGTTATGGCATTTTATCGCCGAAATGGGATATCCGAAGAAAAAATAGAGGAATTCAAGAGAGAACTGAAATATATCGCCGATCCTTTAGATAGAGTGGAGAGCGTACTTGCCTTTTCTAACAATGAGGAAGAAAGACAATCATATGCGGCTGGAATGTTTAAATCATTGTATGAAAAAAGAGAGGCAAAAACGATTGAAAGATACAGAGAGCGAAAAAAGATGTATGAGCTTCTGGACAGGTTGGTGGCGGGTTCAGATGGAAAATTTAAACATCGGGATGAGGTTTTTGATGAATTTGCCAGAGCCAATTTTTCAGGGAATTATCTGCCACTAGCCCGCATAGTTGAAAACATTTTAGGAAGAGGAATGTTTAAAAAAATGGCAGAAGAGTTTGGCGAAGATCCTAGAAAATAACTAAAATATATGGAATGCCTTTTCTGCAAAATCGTTTCCGGAGGAATCCCTTGCTTTAAAATTTACGAAGACGAGAATGTCTTAGCCTTTCTAGACATCCATCCAGTCAATCCTGGACATACTTTGGTAATTCCCAAGAAACATTACCAGGATTTTTTGGAAATCCCGGAACAAGAGGTTGGAAGAATAATTTCCGTGATTAAAAAAATCATCCCAGCCGTCTTAGCCGGGGTGGAAGCCAAAGGATTCAACTTAAACTTGAACAACGGTCGCGAAGCCGGGCAGACAATAGATCACGTCCATTGGCACATCGTGCCCAGGATAGAGAATGACGGACGCAGTTTGTGGTCAGGCAAGGATTACAATGAAGGCGAAGCCCAACAAGTCATGGATTCAATCAACGGATATTTAACTTGAACACGCCGTCTTTCTGCGCCAAGAAAAGATTTTTTCCTTTGGAATCCAAAGAGAGACGAGTCAGTCCGTCAGTTGAAGCCAGGGTGGTGAAAGACCTCATTTCCCGGTTATCCAGTTCAATGATTTGGATCTTGTTGTCTGAGGCAAAAATGAGGTGCCGGCCCAAAGGATGCCACAGAGCGCTATTAATGGGAGAGCCCAGGCGAGTCACTAGTTCTGGTTCTTTTTTGTTCAGATCGAAGATCCACAGTTCGAAATCGTTGTAAAAAAGAAGAGAGTTGTCGCTAAGCCAGAAAACATCCTTAGCTTTGGCAGAAACAGCCTTGTCCTTGTTTTCCGGGTCCAGGAAAAAGAGGTTCTGGCTGGCAGAATCCAGAAGCATCAGCTTGGAAGTTTTTTTGTCGACAAAAGAACAGGAAACACAGCTAAAGTCGTTGGCTAAGGTCAGTTTTTCCGAAGGATTGCTTAAAGTCTGCCTCACCACGACGCGTTTTTGCAGGAAGTAAATGTATTTGCCGTTGAGCAAGAAATCATCCACCGCGGCCGACATTAATTTAACCCGGCCGTTAAACAGGTCATATTGCCAAACGCCCTTGGCATTGGAACCGTAAAGCAGATTATCATTCTTAATATCCCATTTCATCTTTGCGTACCCGGAAGGAATCTCCTTAAGCTTGGCAGCGCCGGAATCTAGAACCAGGAATCGGTTATCAGAGCGTACAAGCAATTTTTTGCTGGTGTTTGACCAAGCCAGGATTTTAACCTCGGCTTTTGGATCAAACTCACTGGCAGTCTCGGATTTTCCGTCATCAGTGTTGAAAATGACCAACTTATTTTCTCCATCCAGCCAAGCGATTTTCTCTTGGTCAGGGGACTCGAGCCAGTCCATAATTTGTCCGTCGGAAATCTTTTCCAACGCCAGGTTTTTCCAAAGAATGACATCCTCGGCAAAAGTGGTGGAATTGTCAAAAACCGGCAGTTTTTTTTGCCAGTTGTGGTAGCCGTCTTTTACAAGGATAATCTCGTAATCTCCGGCTAAGATTTTTTCAATCCTGGCCGGCGTAGTTTTCTTTTCAATTTTGCCGTTAATGGCTATCTGCGCCCGGCGCGGAGAAGAGCTAATCACCAGAATGCCGGTTTTTTGCACCCGGCCGTATCGGAAATTATACCGGTAACCGGCCGTGTAAAGCACAACCAAAGGCGCCGTCACCAGGAAGATGACGACAAAGGCGATGAAAATGACTTTTCGGTGGAGTGGCTTCATTTAATGAGGCAATCGTCTACTTTTTTAATCTTCGCGCCCAGGCTCTGCAACCGAGCCACGATATCCTCGTAGCCCCTCTCAATTTGGTAGATGTTTTCAATCGTCGTCGTTCCTTCAGCAATGAGCCCGGCGATGAGAAGCGCCATCCCGGCTCTTAAATCCGGACTCTCCAGCTTTTTGCCGCGCAGTTTGGTAATTCCATTTACCACCACCCGGTGCGGATCGCACATGATGATATCCGCCCCCATCTGAGTCAGTTTGTCCGTATAAAACAAACGTCCCTCGAATATGGTTTCGTGAACCAGGCTTTGTCCCAGGGCTTGAGTCAGGAGAACGACAAAAGGCGCTTGCAGATCCGTAGGGAAACCAGGATATTCATGGGTCTTTAACTCTATCCCTTTGAATTTGCTTGGTTTGGTTAGAATGTAGTCCGGCCCGATTTCCAGATCTGCCCCAGCTCTCTGCAAAAGGGAAATAGCCACTTCCAGATGATCTGGCCGGCAATTTGTCACCCTGATTTTCCCTCCGGTCAGAAGTCCCAAAACAACAAGAGATCCGGCCTCGATCCTGTCTGGTATAAGGTTATACTGTCCGGCACCTAATTTCTCCACGCCTTCAATAATCATCTCCGGTGTGCCCGCCCCGGATATCTTGGCTCCGCAAGCATTAAGGTAATCTGCCAAAGCTGTGATCTCCGGCTCCATAGCCGCATTAATTATCTGGGTCACGCCTTTAGCCAAACAGGCAGTCATCATCATGCTCTCGGTGACAGTCACGGAAACCAAAGGCAAGACGATTTTGGCGCCTTTCAGGTGTCTGGCTTTTAAAATATAGAAATCATTATGATCCAGTATCTCCGCTCCTAAAGCCTTAAAACCTTCCAGAAACATATCGATGGGCCGTTTGCCGATAATACAGCCTCCTGGGTGAGCCATAGTCACCTCACCGAAGCGGGCAAGCAATGGACCAGCCAAGACAATGGAGGAACGGAGTTTTCTAACCAAATCCGGATCCGGATCAGCCCTTTTTATCTCTTTAGTGCTTAAATTCAAGGTAGAACCATTCCAAGAGAATTCAGCCCCTAGGTTTTTCAGGATTTCCAAAAGCCGGTTAATATCCTCAATTTTAGGCATATTGGTGATAGTGCATGGCTCTTCAGAAAGGATGGCTGCCGCCAAGATCTTCAAAGCCGCATTTTTAGCTCCGGAAACCCGTATTTCCCCGGAAAGGGGATGACCGCCTTCAATAACGTATTTTTCCATATTGTATAGTGATTTTTTACCTCTTAATTATGGCATATTTTACATTATTTTAGTATCTTGACAAGATTATTAAAGTATGATATAATATGGATATTGTGGATAATAGTGGAAATAGCAAAAAAAGGAGAAAAGTAATGGAGAAAAGGACAGTTCTTTGTACAATCTTGGCGATGGTGATTATCCCTACGGGGATGTATAAGATCGTCCACCCAGGCCACAAGGCTGAGGTCAAACCAGCGTACGCTTGGTTTGATGAAAAATCCGGACTAACCGTTGAGTCAGACCGGCCTCGAGGGGCTCAAGGCACCATCAAGACAGAGCCCAGAGATCCAGCCAAGGAGCTGGAGAAGCAGATCCGGGCCATGAAGGCCATCGATGATTTCCGGAAGAAACTGGAAGAGTCGAAAAAACCAATGCCGGAGATGGAAACCGAGTTCGGCCATTTGGTCGAGATGATCATCTCCGTCGAATCCGGTTGGGATTCGAAGGCTGTCGGCGACCAAGGGAATGCCGTAGGTGTTGCTCAGATCTGGAAAGTCGTGGTTGATGATGTCAACCGCTTTTCAGGGAAGGCTTTCACCTACAGGGATCGTCTGGATCCTAGAAAGTCGAGGGAGATGATCCAAATCTACCTTGATCACTATGCCCAAGCCTACAAAAAGGCTACAGGCAAGAAAGCCGGGATGGAGACTCTGGCCCGCATTTGGAACGGGGGTCCAGATGGTTACAAGAAAGGAAAGACTGCCGGGTATTGGCAGAAGATAAAAAGTACTATCCTGGATCCGCTCTAATTGGGAGAGTGGGTCGAGGGCTGCGGATCAGTCCTCGGAGCAACGCTTTGCTTCCGAGGCTTTTTTTGTTATCATTAAAATATAATTAATGAAACAGAATATGGATCAAATCCCTTTGGAAAAACAGCCGAGGAAAGTGAATCTGAAATTCGTTGTTTTCCTTTCAATCCTTTTAATCGCCGCCTCCTTGGCTCTGGGCGTTTTTTTAGGTCGTAATTTCTGGACAAAGGAAGGGCAGATAAATGGACAAAAATCAGGCAAATTAATTAATAAAGATGCGGAAATCCCGGAATATCTTTCCAAAGACGTGGATTTCAATCTTTTCTGGGAAACCTGGAAATTGGTGAAAGACAAAGCTTACAATAAAGACATCACCGACACCCAACTCTTCTATGGCGCTCTTCAGGGATTGGTCGGTTCTTTGAATGATCCATACTCAGTCTTCATGACTCCCCAAGGATCAGATGATTTTGAACAAGAATTAAGAGGTAATTTTGAAGGCATTGGCGCCGAGATCGGCATTAGGAACGGTGTGCTGACAATCCTTTCTCCTTTGCCGGACAGCCCGGCTCTAAAGGCAGGACTTCGTGAAAAAGACGCGGTTTTGAAAATCGACGGCCAGGAAACCGTTAATTTGGCTTTAGACAAGGCGGTCAGCCAGATCAGAGGCGACAAAGGCACTACCGTAGTTCTAACCGTTTTTCGCGAGGGCTTTTCCGAGCCTAAAGACATCTCCATTATCCGGGATAAAATTACGGTAAAGAGCGTGACTTGGGAATTCAATGATAGCGTGGCTGTGGTCAAGGTCAGGCAGTTCAATGACGATACCATGCCTCTGTTTAACGACGCTATTGTGGATGTCTTGAACCATGGAGAAACTAAGGGAATAATTCTGGATTTGAGATATAACCCCGGAGGATATTTGGATTCAGCCGTGGATATGTCAGCTGAATGGGTGGACGGCGAATTAGCGGTTTTTGAGAAGCTCCGCGACGGCGAAAAGGTTGAGCACAGAGGAAGCAAAAAAGCCAGATTGGCAGATTACAAAACCGTGGTTTTAGTGAACGGTGGCAGCGCTTCTGGATCCGAGATCGTAGCTGGAGCCTTGAAAGACTGGAAAAAAGCTCAGATCGTGGGAGAAAAGACTTTTGGCAAAGGCTCTGTCCAGGACATGGTTTCCCTTGAAGATGGTTCCTCGGTCAAATTGACCGTAGCCAAGTGGTTTACGCCGTTAGGGACATCCATCCAAGACGAGGGTATTGCGCCGGATATTGAAGTAAAGATGACCGACGAGGACAACAACAAATTCCTGGACCCGCAAATGGACAAAGCTATGGAAATCATCCTGGGGAAATAGTTTGTTGCCAATTACAAAAAGGAGGTGGTATAATGGCGGAGTATGAAAGTCATTTTAATCCAATCAGTTAAGGGTCTGGGAGAGCCTGGCGCCATCAAAGAGGTAGCTGACGGCTATGGCAGCAATTTTTTAATTCCCCAAGGACTGGCTCAACTTGGAACGGACGAGAATATTTCCAAATGGAATTCAGACCAGGAATCCAAGATAAAAATGGCGGAAGTGGATCTGGCCCTGACGGAGAAGATCGCGGAACAATTAAACGGCTTAACCGTGGAAATATCCGGCAAAGCCAATGAGGCTGGGAAATTGTATGCCTCAGTGAACGGCGCCATGATCGTTAAGAAATTAAAAGAACTGGGCTTTGATTTAAAAAAAGAACAAATTGTTTTAATGGAGCCTATCAAGGAACCAGGAGACCATCCCGTCATGGTCAGCCTGGATCATGGTCTGGAAGCGGAAATCAATCTAATCGTAAGCGTATGAGAGAAAAACAAATTTTTCTTAACTAATTCAAAGGGGCTAATGCCCCCTTTTTTAAATTTAAAATATGAGTAAATTCATTTTCGTCATCGGCGGGGTGATGTCCGGCGTCGGCAAAGGCATAGCGGCGGCTTCCATAGGCCGGATCTTAAAAAACAGAGGCTTTGCCGTCACGGCGGTTAAAATCGACCCATATCTCAATGTAGATGCCGGGACCATGAATCCGGTGGAACACGGCGAGGTTTTTGTCACGGACGACGGCGACGAGACTGACCAGGATATTGGGAATTACGAGAGGTTCTTGGATGTGGATATATTCAGAGATAATTACATGACTACCGGAAGAGTGTACGGTTCAGTCATTGCCAAGGAAAGGAATTTGGAATATGGAGGCAAATGCGTGGAAGCCGTGCCCCATATACCGTATGAGGTAATTGAGAGGATTAAGAGAGCTTCTAAGAAAGCTAAGGCAGATATTACAATAGTGGAGATAGGGGGCACGGTAGGAGAGTACCAGAACATCCTTTTTCTAGAGGCGGCCAGGATGATGCATCTTAAATCTCCCAATGACGTTTTGTTTGTTTTAGTCTCGTATCTTCCAGTACCTTTTAATTTAGGGGAAATGAAGACTAAGCCGACGCAGAACGCGGCTAAAGAGCTTAATGCGGCCGGGATCCAGCCGGATTTCATCCTGGGACGCTCCTCACATCCTTTGGATAATCCCAGGAAAGAGAAACTGGCATTGTTTTGTAATGTTTTGAAGGAAAACATCATCTCTGCTCCGGACGTGAAGAATATCTACCAGATCCCTCTTAATTTTGAGAAGGACAATTTGTCTTCCAAGATTTTAAAGAAATTCAATTTAAAGCCTCGCAAGAATGATTTCCAGGCTTGGAGAAGGTTAGTTAAGAAATCCGAGAGCCTGGGCAAGGAAATTAGAATAGGGATTGTGGGCAAGTATTTCGCTTCCGGAGACTTCATCCTTCCTGACGCCTATATTTCCGTCATTGAAAGCTTGAAGCACGCCTGCTTTGAAAACAACGTCCAGCC
>CAYIIA010000014.1:0-13781 GCA_964363385.1 uncultured Gammaproteobacteria bacterium | reverse complement strand
ATCTTTGGCTTTTGGGAAATTTGTGTTTGTGTTTACGGCGGGGAATAGCAACGCGTGATTGAGCGCGCAACCGCAGCAAGTCAGAAAGGAAAATTTTTATCTGCGTTATTTTTTTGTCATCAATGTCAAACTTCTGGCTTAAACTTAAAAAACCCATCTTGGCCTTGGCTCCCATCGCCGGAGTCACGGATTCGGCTTTCAGGCAGATCTGCAAAGATTGGGGAGCAGACGTCGTGTACACGGAAATGGTTTCTGCTGACGGCCTTTTCCATGGTTCCAAGAAAACCTTGGATTTTTTAAAATTCTCTAAAACAGAAAAACCCGTCGTCATCCAGTTGTTCGGAAAGAACCCGGAGAAATTCACCAAGGCCGCTTCTCTTTGCGAGAAAGCGGGATTTTCCGGGGTGGATATTAATTTCGGATGCCCGGCCAAGAAAGTCGCCGGCCACGGCGGAGGCGTGACTTTAATGCGGGACTTGCCTAAGTGCAAGGAAATAATTGAAAATGTTTTGAAAGGAACCAAGCTTCCGGTTTCGGTTAAACTGAGATCTTCCATTAACAAAAACAGTACGAAAGTCACAGCCTTGGATTTTATGAAACATATGGAAGGCCTTCCTCTCTCTGCCGTTATGATCCACGGACGAAGCTACGAAAAGCCTTTTGACGGAGAAGTGGATTACGGGATGATTGAATCCGTTAAAAAAGAATTCAAAGGCGTTGTCTTGGGGAACGGCGGGATTAAAACGCCCCAGGATGCCAAGAGAATGATGGAAACCGGAGTGGATGGAGTAGGTTTGGCCAGAGGAGTGTACGGCAATCCTTGGTTGTTTAAAGAAATCAAATTCTTTTTAAAAGGAAAGGAATTTGTTTTAAAGGAAAAAGACATTAAAAAGACTGTTTTAGATCATGCCAAATATGTTTTTGAGAGCAAAGGGAAATACGGATTAGTAGAGTTAAGAAAACACCTAGTCTGGTATGCTTCCGGCAAGTCTGGGGCCAAGGAAATGAGGAGTAGGCTGGTGAGAGTGGAAAATTTGAGTGATGTAAAGGAGATATTGAAGGATTTTTAAAACCCCGATCACTCGGGGTTTTATAACCACCTTTTCCTTTTAAACAGCCAATACATTATTAGTCCTGCGATTGCCATGATGTTGATGATGAACCAAAAGCCGTAGGGGGTGTTTATAAAAGGCATCCCGTTTTCCGTATTCATGCCGAAAACCGAGGCTAGGAGGGTCAGAGGCAGGATAATAACAGAGAAAATAGTCAGGACTCGCATGATATCGTTCAGTTTGAAAGTGAGCAGGGAAGTGTTAGTGTCTTCCAAAGCCTCAATAGTCTCTTTCTGGTTGTCCAGTATGCCCCAGATATCCTTGGTGTGTTCGATCAAGTTATGGTAGTAGATTTCGTATTTTTCAATCGGCAGATACTTCACTTTGTTCCTGGTTATCTTCTGGATAACCGTCTTGTGCGCTTCCATGATTTTGCGGAAGTTCAAAATATTCCTTTTAGCGTAAAGGATGTCTGTCACCATCCTTCTCTCATGGCCCGCAAAGATATTCTGCTCGATATTCTTGATGTCCAGACTGATTTTATCCAGAAGATTGAAGCATGACTCCTGAAGCCTGACAATGACTTCGTAAAGGAAGGAAACATTGCTGGTCAGATATTGCCGGCAGTAGAAATCCTCGGTAGAGCAGAGATTGGACAGTTCAATCATGATGGGGAGGTTGTTCCGGTGGCAGGTTATAATACTGTCTCGGCTTATGAAAAAATCTATTTCCTCAGGCTCAATATTCCTGGTCTTCTTGTTGTAGATCGGAAATTGAAGGACAAGGAAACAGTAGCTGCTTCTTTGGAAGAATTTCGGCCTTTGCGCATATTGGTTGGCAAAAGAATCCTTTAGATCCAGCTCATTGAACTTGAATTTCCTCCTTAGATAATTAATCTCCGCCTTTTGCGCATTGACAATATTTATCCAGGCTACGCCTTTCTCTTTGGGCTTGAGAGTAGTGATGTTTGAACTCATAAAAGCATTATACCACAAAAATATTTGTTTGTGGTATAATATAGGGGATAAGTCCCATGCCAAAACCATGTCTCAAGAATACAAAGAAAGGGTTTTAATCCAGCCGGAAAGTAATATCCCGGTCAAGCCGGAAATTTCTTCAATAGAAAGGACACAGGCAGAATCGCCGGAAAACAAACCTTCGGTCGGATTTGAATCTGTTCCGCAAGAGCCGGCGGTCCCAATCCAGAGCGTCGTATATTCGCCCAATGAGGAATACCAGAAGATAGAAGGGATACTCTCGGAAGGATTGGCGGAAATGTACCATCGCCTTCCGCCGGAAGACAAAGTTAAATTCAAACAAAAAGGCGAAGAGACGGCTTCCTTGGTCTGGCAGGCAATTTCCCAACCTAAGGTCAAGATTAGAAAGATCATGGATTTGATTAAAAAATGGCTCCAGACCATTCCCGGAGTCAACCGTTTCTTTTTGGAACAGATGGCGAAGATCAAGGCGGATCGGATTATGGATCAGATTCCCCCGGGAAGAAAAATAGTCTAAGATATGGATTTTGGACAAACACAGAACGCGCTCATCCCAGATTGGCTTTGGCCCATTCTTTTTTCAGCCATCGGGATTTTCGTTTTAGCCTTCTTTCTTTGGCTGGCTTTGTATCTTGTCCGCCGGATCTTGAATTCCCCGAAATTCATTTCCGCTCCGTTCCAGAAAAAAATCTATGTTTTAACCGTGCCCAAACAGACAGATGATGAAGAAAACAAAAAATCCGTAAAGGATATTCTGGCTGCGGTGGAGAATCTGTATGTCAGTCTTGGCGGAATCACTCCCCAGAAAGGGTTCAAGGCTTGGCTCCTGGGCCGTCACGACCACTGGTCTTTTGAAATCGTAGTCGGCTTTGACAGCCTCATTGCTTTCTACTTGGCGGTGCCGGATTATTTGGAAAATTACATCAAACAGCAATTTCTTTCCCAGTATCCGCACTGCCAGATTGAAGAGGCGGAGGATTACAATATTTTTGCCCCCCAAGGCTTTGCGGTGGTGGGCCATTTGAAATTAATCAAAGACAAAATTTTCCCCATTCTGACTTACAAGCAAGCGGAGTCAGATCCTATGGCCGGAGTTTTAAGCGTTCTTTCCAAGCTTCCGGAAGGCCAGACAGCCGCGATCCAGATGATTATGCGGACAGCTGATCCGGTTTGGCGCAAAAAGAGCGTCAGAATCGCATCTGAAGCCCACCAGGGCAAGAGCTTGAAGCAAGCCCTGGCTTCGTCCGGTTCCGGCGGAATTTCCAAAGCTTTTGGCAATCCTTCAGAATGGTTCTACTCCCAGAAAAAGAATGAACCAAAAGAGCAGTACCGTCTGTCTGCCATGGAAGAGCAAGTAGTCAAATCCATTGAAGAAAAAGCTTCCAAAGCCGGTTTTGAAGCGAATATCCGGCTTGTAGCCTTTGCGCCCCTGGAGAGCCAGGCTAAAGATATTTTGCGGCAAATGGCTAATTCCTTTGCCCAGTATTCCAATTACGAATATGCCAACGGCTTTAAGGCCGTCATTAAAGGCGCTGGGAAGAAGCTGATCACAGACTTCATTTACCGTTATTACGATGAAAAATTGGGTTTGGTTTTGAATTCTGAAGAAATGACTTCTCTTTGGCATCTGCCTCTGCCAGTGGCAGAAGTGCCTAAAATTAAATGGCTCATGGCTAAGAAGCTCCAACCACCGGTCAATCTGCCCTCAGATGGTTTGGTTTTGGGTGAATCCATATACCGCGGTCAGAGCCATATTGTGAGACTTAAGGAAAAGGACCGCCAAAGGCATATGTATACCATTGGCATGACCGGTACTGGCAAATCCTGGCTCATGGCTAATCTGGCAATCCAGGATATTTTAAATGGCAAGGGCGTCTGCGTGGTGGATCCCCATGGTTCCTTGATTGACGACATATTGCCGCATATTCCCAAAGAAAGGGCTGAGGATGTGATTATCTTAGACCCGGCGGACATTGAGCGTCCTTTGGGCATGAATATGCTGGAAGCGAAGACGCCTTATGAGATGGATTTCGCGGCTCAGGAAATGATCAACATCTTTTACAAGCTCTTGCCGGATCCGGCGATGGGCGGACCGATGTTCGAGCACTATATGAGGAACGCTCTTTTAGCTTTAATGGCGGATACGGAAAATCCCGGAACTTTAGTGGAGTTGCCCCGTATTTTTACCGACGATGCCTACCGCAAGGAGAAACTGAAACACGTCAAGGATATCTTGGTTAAGGATTTCTGGGAAAGGGAGTATGCGGCTTCGCAGAAAGGCTCTACGGCCGCGGACATGCTTTCCTATGTCATCTCCAAGACCGGCAGATTTGTGGAGAATGAGATGATGAGGAATATTATCGGGCAGCCCAAGAGCGGTTTCAATTTCCGCCAGGTCATGGACCAGGAAAAGATTCTTCTGATTAATCTAAGCAAAGGAAGAGTGGGGGAAACCAACAGCAGTTTGTTAGGCCTTATTGCGGTTTCCAAACTGCAGATGGCGGCTATGGCCAGGGCGGATATGCCGGAAAGCGAAAGAAAAGATTTTTATCTGTATATTGATGAGTTCCAAAATTTCATCACCGACAGCATTTCTTTCATTCTGGCGGAAGCAAGGAAATACAAGCTGAATCTGATCATGGGACACCAATACATCGGGCAGTTGGTGCAGGATAATAATTCCAAGGTCAAGGATGCGATTTTCGGCAATGTAGGCACCTTAGTCAGTTTCCGCATCGGGGTGGATGACGCTGAGGTAATAGCCAAACAGATGGCGCCGAGAGTCAGTGAGTATGATCTCATGAATGTGGAAAAATACAATGCCTACGTCAGATTATTAATTGACAATGCGCCGACTGAACCGTTCAATATCCACTGTTTCCCTCTGCCTGAGGGGAGTAATCCGGAGATGGCGGGATTAGTCAAAGGATTGTCCAGGCTTAAATACGGAAGAGAAAGGCAGACAGTGATCGCGGAAATTACGGAGAGGTCTAAGATTGGGCAGTTGGGGAAGCCGCCGGAGAGATTGTAATTCAAACTGGAACGGCTGTTTTCGTCCCAAAAGGCGGAAACAGCCTTTAAAATCAAGGAATTTTCTTTTTTGCCATTAATCTGTTAGAATAAAAGCAAGGTAAAATATGGATAGCAAAAATGAGATCGTATCTCTATTTAATCATATCCACCATTTTGGCGGTAAGCATGAAGTCCATCATTGCGGTGGAGAGCATGTTTCTGTTAATCCAAAATTAGACCACAGGATAAAGCACTGCAAATGCGGCCTTCATTCCATAGATAAAAAAACCGCTATCGGCCATACTACAGATCTAAGTTTTCGCTTACGGGATATGAAAGTGAAATTTTTGGAAGCTTGTCCATATGGCGGCTGGCATATTGAAAGCGGTATTAGGATAAAAAACAAAAAGTAGCATAATATATGGCTTCATTATACAGAAAATACCGGCCCCAATCCTTCCAGGATCTGATCGGCCAGAATCATATCAAGATAACTCTTCAGAATGAGATCGAGCTGGACAAAATCGGCCATGCCTATCTTTTCTGCGGTCCCAGGGGGTTGGGAAAAACCACGACGGCCCGTTTATTCGCCAAGTCAATAAACTGTTTTAATCGTGAATCCGGAAAGAGCGAGCCTTGCAATGAATGTTTGTCCTGCCGGAGCATTATTAACAATAATTCAGTGGATATCATTGAAATAGACGCGGCCTCGCATACCGGCGTAGACAATGTCCGGGAGAATATCATTGAGAACGCCCGTTTCACGCCTTCTTCCAGCAAGTTCAAGGTTTTCATCATCGACGAAGTGCACATGCTTTCCACCTCGGCTTTCAACGCGCTTTTAAAGACTCTGGAAGAACCGCCTGCCCACGCCATTTTCATCCTCTGCACCACAGAGATCCACAAACTGCCTCAGACCATCATCTCCCGTTGCCAGAGATTCGATTTCAAAAAAGTTTCCAGCGATAATATGCTCAAGAGATTGGAGCATCTGGTCAGGGAAGAAAAGAAAAAGGTGGCTAAGAAGGTTTTGCAAAATATTGTTTTGCATTCTGAGGGCTGTGTCAGAGACGCGGAGAGTTTGTTGGAAAAGATCCTTACCTTAGGGGATGACATCACTGAAGAACAGGCGGAGTTAGTCTTGCCTCGTTCGGATTTCAACCAGATAATTTCGCTATTGAATTTTCTGTTAGACAAGAATGCGACGGCCAGTATTGAACTCATTAACCAGCTTGTTAGTGACGGCGTGGACCTTTCCATTTTTCTTGATAGTTTGGTGGAATTTTTAAGGAAAGTCCTGCTTTTGAAAGTAAACGGCCGTCTTTCCAATCTGGGTTTGGAATTGGACGAGGAAACGCAGAAATCCGCAGAGCAGTTGGCGGAACGTTTTGATTATCCCAAGCTGATGTCTGCCATTGAATTATTATTGGAGGCGCGTCAGGAATTGAAGTTTGCGCCCGTGCCCCAGTTTCCGTTAGAGATGGCCGCGGTGCTGATGTGTGAAGAAGTCATTTGCAAACATGACGACAGTCATGATCCGGGTTGCGGACATAAGCCGGAAGAAAAAGTGAAAAAAGAAGAAAAAAAAGAGGTTAAGGAAGAGATTAAAAAGGAGGTGATGAAAGAAGAGATTAAGGAAGAAGCCAGGCCGGAAATCATCCAGAAAGAAGTTGTTGAAGAAATCCAATCTGAATCCCCGGTGGATTTTGAGAAGATTTTGACTGATTGGAATCTAATCTTGGAAAAACTTTTGGAAAAAAACTACACCCTTTCTTCCTTATTAAAGATCAGCCAGCCCTTGAAGATCAAGGATAACCGGCTGGAAATCGGGGTTAAGAGCAAGTTTTACCAGGAAAGATTGGAAAATATCAACAACCGGATGGTCATTGAACAAGCGATTTTTGAAGTAGTCTTATTTAATATTCCGATTCGGGGAGTAGTAGTGGCGGAAGTGAGTCCAGTGGAAATACCGGAAGAGAAGAAGGAAACGTTGGCTCCGCCTAAGGCCGGGGATGTGGCTTCTGATGTGATTGGGATGTTTTAAAATCAGGTTTTTTTGCGTTTAATCGATCGGCTGCAATTCTATGAAAAAAATCACGACTATCGGCGGCGGCACTGGGCAGTATGTTTTATTGTTCGGACTTCGAGATATTGAAGATATTGAAATTACAGCGGTGGTTTCGATGGTGGATAGCGGAGGGAGCGCCGGAAGATTGCGCGATGAATTGGGCGTTTTGCCGCCGGCGGATATTTTGAAATGCGCAGTCGCTCTGTCGCCTTTCCGGGATGCGGCCAGGAAAATATTGCAAACCAAACTGGGCGGTTCTGGCAAGTTAAGCGGCCATAATGTCGGCAATATGCTTTTATCCATACTTTCTCAGTATGCCGGCAATTTTCCCGATGGCGTCCGGGCTTTGGGGGAAATCCTGAATATCAATGGCCGGGTTTTGCCGGTTACCATTGATAGGGCGACGCTCGTAGCGGAGCTGTGGCTAGCGGTATGAGGTTGTATGGAGAGGCTGCTATTGATGTGCCCTGTGGCGGCCAAAGAGAGAAAATAAGAGAAGTTTTCTTAGTGCCCCATCACAGCGAGCGCATATCTGTTTATAGCCCGGTCATCGAGGCTATCGGCGAGGCGGATTACATTATTATCGGACCGGGGGATGTCTATACAAGCATTGCGCCTAATTTTTTGGTTCCAGGGGTTAAAGAGGCGATCAAGGAAGCTAAAGCCAAGCTGATTTACATTGTTAATGTTATGACTAAATACGGCGAGACAGACGGTTTCACTCCATTCGATTTTCTTCACACTATTGAGGATTATATCGGTCGGAATTTGAATTATATTCTGGTTAATAATAAGAAGCCGCCGGAGGAAGTTTTACGACGCTATCGCGATCAGAAGGCGTTGTTTGTGGAGCTGGGCGATGAACAGAAGGAAAAGATAAAGCCCAGAATATTGATTGAAGACGATTTGATAGAAATCGGGGATTTTATCAGGCATAATTCCGCCAAAACAGCAGGCATAATAAGGAATATTTTTAATCAAGATGCTGTATATTTTTGATTTTGACTACACTCTTTTTGATACCGCCGGATTTAAGAGTGGCTTCTGCGGACTGCTTGATCAGTTAGTCTATGATCCGGAAAATCTAAAGTTGGATTATTTTAAAAAAAATAAAATCCACTATAACATCAAAGAGCATCTCGGCATATTGGGAAAGAATTTGAAAGATCGCCGCCAGGCGCGGATAACTTTGGAAAATTTTTTGTCAGATTTGAGAAATTATGTTTTTTCCGGAGCGAAGGAATTGCTCGCAAAGCTGCAAAGCGGCGGCCACGGATTAGTGTTGATTTCTTTGGGAAATATTGGGTTTCAAAAGGCGAAAGTCCGCGGATCCGGTTTGGAAAAGTTTTTTGAAAAAATGATTTTTGCCAATGATTCGAAAGGATCGGTTTTAAGGAAGATGACTGATAGAGAAGAAGAGGTTATTATCGTCAATGATAACGCCCGGGAGAGTCTGGAGATGATGAAATTTTTCAATAACCCGAAATTATTTCTGGTCCGCGGGCCGTATTCTCAAAATGATAAAAATTTTAAGAGCCATTCTCTTGAAGAGATTTTAAACTTTGAATAATCAATAGTAGACACCTCAGTCGCTTGAATCAGCATATGTCGGCTGACTGACTCGGTTGTGAACCAACCTATGTCAGGTATTATAAGGTCTTTTGGGGTTAATTTCCAGAGGCGATTTGAGGCGTCTCAGTCGGGGCAAAATGAGATAAATGTGACAGTATTCCGGGGTTTTTCAAAAGTGCCGTAAAAGCATGGTTTATGGCTAATTTAAGATAAAAATAAATGAGACAGTCTTTAAATGAACTGTCTCATTTTTTATTGCCTCTTAATTGGTTTAGATCGCCATAAATATTTAACTTGCGATTTCAAAGATTTTTTTAACCAATCCAGTTCTCGCATAAAAAGCTCGGCTCGTTGAGCCGTGGCCGGCTCCTTTTGTCCTGGCTTGAATCCATTTACCATCAATGCCAGTTAAACTCTTGAAGCCCTTAGTAATTAATTTATGACGAATAAAATCATAGTCAGCTTTTATTTCCTTAATTAGATCGTCATCCTCGGCAAAATCAAGACTGGTCACTTTTATAAGCTCCCCACTATTTGAATTTTTTCCATGCCACAAAACAGCACAAAAAACCATGGCTTTTAGCTTGGCCCAGCAGTGACTCTCGAAGAAAGAATGTTTTTTAAGTTCTTCCGGATTAATCATAGTAATAGCCATTGTCTCTTTTGGCACCAAAATACCTTTAACTTCATGGAAGCTGACTGATTTTAATTCCCAAGACAAACCATTAGGCGCTTTTGATATATTTGTTTGAAGTCCAGCCAATCTTTCTAAAACTAAACCTTTCCAGCCCTTATTTTGCTTTCCTGTTTCGTAGGTAGTGATGCCATGATCTTTGGCTAGTTTTCTTAAATCTTTGCCAACGTATTTTTTCAAATTTTTTATGGCTACCGTTCTTGTGATTATCTTCATAAATTAGGATTATTGAGTATTATGGGACTGAATTTTTGTCTTTAGTTCCTTAATTCCGTTCATGGACATATCGCGACCCTGGCCGGTTGGGTAGTTGCAATCTTCCTGCCCCCAGATCCATTTATACGCTTTTAATAATAATTCCGGTAATTCGCCACAAGGAGTATTTAAGGCGGAGTCTTTTAAAACATCATCCGGCTCTTCTCCATTATAAACTCTTTCCAGAGCATTAATTATTTTTATCGCCTCATTTTCATTAGCGGCTACTTTTTCTTCTAAATCGTTAAGAATGTTTTTATGCGAAATAAGCCATAGGCTATTATCTTTCTCATTATAAATCCAAACCATTAAATCCTCTCTTTTAATCGACCCAAAAATAAATTTACCGCCAGGCTTAGTGATAACAATTTTTCTCCCATCAGATAGTTGCTCCACCTCATAACCCCGGTAGCTAATTTTCTCTAATTCCTCCCTAAATTTTTCTCTGGGGGCATTTTTTATCGTGAGCAGAGAAAGATCGATAGCATGATTATAAATATTCTTTTTTGGCCTTTTAGCTTTTTCCATAGTTTAGCTCTTTTTTAAATCGTTTAATCTTTTAATTGATAAATCAAGGTATTTTTTTTCTAAATCAATGCCGATAAATTTTCGATCGTTAAGATTGGCAGCCAGACCAGTAGTAGAAGAACCGGTAAACGGGTCTAAAATCAAGTCGCCTTTATTAGTGCTGGCCATGACGATTCTTACTAATAAGTTTATTGGTTTCTGAGTGGGATGCTTACCGAATTTTTTTTCTGACGGCCTCGGGGTATTAACAGACCAGACGCTCCTCATCTGAAGTCCTGGTTTTTTAATGAAGTCTTCCGGCCAGTTGCCGTTTTTCATTAAATCATAATTAAATTTGTGCTTGCCTTTTTTATCCTTTCTCGCCCAAATTAATGTTTCGTGGCTGGCAGTAAAAAAACGGCAACTTAAATTCGGTGAGGCATTAGGTTTGAACCAGGCAATATCGTTTAAAATATGGAATTTTTCTACTTGAAGCGCAAATCCGCATTGATAGATAGAATGATAAGTGCCACTAATCCAAATAGTGCCACCCGGTTTTAAAACTCTGCGACAAGCTCTAATCCATGATAATTGGAACTCAAAATCCTTTTTAAGGCCGTTACTAACATCCCATTGCCCTTTATTAACACTGACCATTTTTCCAGCATCGCAAGTGAAGCCGCCATTAGATAAGAGATATGGGGGATCGGCGAAAATCATATCAACGTGGTCTTCCGGCAAGCTAGCTAAAACATCAAGGCAATTTGCTTGATAGAGAGTAAAGTTGTCTTTTTTGTAGTATGGTTTCATCGTTGTGATTATTGCCTATATCTTACCATTTAACAAAAGGGATGTAAACTCGAAACTTTACCAACAGTTTATCTACTTAGGCGCCCTGGACTCCCTTGAGATGTTGCGTCATTAATTAGCCTATATGAGAGATGAAACAATAATACCTGAGAGGGTTACTAGGACAGTAATGGCCCCGCCAAAGGTCAAATATTGCCTTTACGCGAGAAAATCAACGGAATCTGAGGAAAGGCAGGTTCTCTCTATTGATAGTCAAATTAAGGAAATGCTCCTTTTGGCGGAAAAGGAGAGTTTGGAGGTTGTCACCATAAAAAAAAGAGTCGCATTCGGCTAAAGAAACCGGCCAACGGTCGATTTTCAACGAGATTATTGAAGGGATAAAAGCGGAACAATATAATGGGATTCTGACTTGGGCGCCGGATCGCATATCTAGAAATGCCGGAGATCTTGGGAAAATTGTGGATTTAATGGATTCTGGGTTATTAAGAGATATCAGAACTTTCGGCCAGAGGTTTGGCAATAATCCTAATGAGAAATTTTTACTGATGATTTTAGGCAGCCAGGCGAAATTAGAGAACGACAATAAGGCGGTCAATGTTAAAAGGGGATTAAGAAGCCGTTGCGCTATGGGCTGGAGGCCAGGCCAGGCGCCGACTGGATATCTCAATGAGAAGCATGTGGATAAAAAATGCCAGTGCCGGTTAGATCCTAAAAGGGCGCCGATGATCAGGCAAATGTTTGAAAAAATAGCTAATGAAGGGTGGAGTGGCAGGAAGTTATTTAGATGGCTTAAGGAGATTGATTTTAAAACAAAAAATGGCAAGCATTTAGTCTTAGCTAATATCTATCTTATTTTGAGGAATCCTTTCTATTACGGTGAATTCGAGTATCCCGTGAAAAGCGGTACTTGGTACACCGGCAAGCATACGCCGATTATTGCCAGGGAGCTTTACGACAAAGTCCAATTATTATTAAGCTCCCGTTATATATCCAGGACGGAAAGCAAGGAATTCGCCTTCACTAAATTATTCAAATGCGGATATTGCGGATCAGGGATAACGGCTGATGAAAAATTTAGAAAACTTAAAGACGGCGGAACTAATCGCCACGTCTATTACTTATGCTCCAAAGCAAAAAATATCGATTGTAAAAATCAGCCGATAAATGAGGCTGATTTAATTAGCGAGTTAATCTGTTTGGTAGACAAGGTTGATTTAGATGAGTTGGGGGTTAAGCAGAAAATAGAGGATGAGATAAAAAGATACAATCGGTTCAGGGTCGGAGTGCTTGGCAAAAAGCAGAAGGAATTTAATAAAGATGTGGATATTAGGAATTATGCCAAGTACTTATTAAGAGACGGGACAATCCTTGAAAAGAGGGAATTACTTTCCTGCCTAAAGAGTAAAGTAAAGTTAAAAGATAAAAAAATCACACTTGATTAAACTAAAAAATATGGTCATCCATATGTTTTTTAGTTTTTTTTATGCTCTATGTATTTAGCCATTGCCATGCATCCGCCGGTAAAAACCCAAATTTATTTTCAGGAACTATTTCTATTATAAGAATAGAATCTTTTGTTGATAAATGAGGAGCGAGAATACTATACATTTGTTGAGTTGTATATTGAGAATTTTTAATTATCCAAGTTGAATCAATGTAGTGCCACCACGCCCCTAAAGTTATAATGGCATCATAAAAACCCTTATAATTCCAATTGTTTGTTCTAAGGGTGTAGGTTATCAAATATTTTTTGGAAAGCATATTAGATTTAATTAATCTTTAGCAGAGTACACTAGATTTTCTTCTTTCAAAACCTCATGTTTTGTGTTGGGTTTTTCACTAGTCCCCCATGCCTTTTGCATTTCTATTAGCTGTAAATGACTTTTTTCTCCAAAGGTTAGATGTGTCGGCTTAAAACATACTAATAGTAAAACTCCTATTACCACAATGACAAAAAAACTGGCACCTATCAACATGCCCCAAAATTTACTATTTAAATCAAGACCAGAAAAAATTAAAATAATTGCTAAAAATCCCTCAACTGTTAGTAGAGATAATGAAAAAAATCCTAACGGAGATGTTATTGAATGAATTATATTTGATCTATTTTCCGGAGGCTCTGCCATGTTAAAAAAATATTTATAGAGATGTTGCGTACCTATGGAATTATAGGCGTCTCAGTCGCTTGAATCAGCATATGTCGGCTGCGGGACTAGGAATCGAACCTAGATTTCCAGGGCCAGAACCTGGCGTGCTACCATTACACCATCCCGCAATATTAAATTTTATATTCTCTAAATAGAATCAGTTTTTTAAAGTCGAAGACCTCGTCTTTTCTGGAGATCTGAACTTGGCATCTCCCTTGGGAAGAATAAAATCCCAACCATCCAAGCAAATAGGAAACATTATTTAAAATCGTCTGATTCTTGTTGCTAAAATACATTTTGTAGGTAAAAGTCGGCTTATGTACGTGGAAAGAACCCTCTGCTTCATACAAGCCTCTCAGATACCCAATGATGTTTTTCTTGCTTTTTAAAATCCAAGCAGGAATTTCAACCTTATAGTCCGATCTATTACCAGTCATAATTCCCAGCCTTTGACTGATAAACTTCTCGTAAATGCTTATTTTAACGCAGTTTTTATTTTTGATTTTTAAAACAGTCGGATTTTTCTTAAAAATATCCTTAATTAAATCTGAATAGCGTTTTGTGAAGCCGATATTTTTGGAATTGCCGGAAATAACCAATCTTTCAGCGCGAGGAAATTTCTCTATATGGCCATCTCCTAAAGTGACGCCTATCAGTTCTGCCAAT
>CAYIIA010000013.1:0-13816 GCA_964363385.1 uncultured Gammaproteobacteria bacterium | reverse complement strand
CGTAATCGGGCAATAGATCGAGGGTTGCTCCGCTGAATGGGGTGACGATGGAGATGCTAGGCATTTGGCTCGTCCTCATGGGCTTGGCGCTCTCGCATACGAATGTGGTAAAGCATTGGTTCAATTTCCAGGCGGTTGCGCGCTCGTGTCCACTGTTAAATAGCGATGAGGATAACCGGCTCAGATAGTCCCTCGGACTCCAGAATTTGGTAGTATCGCTTGATGAGTGCAGCATTAAAGATCATCCCGCGCGCAAGCCGCATCGCCTCGGCTGCTGCCGCCTCGTGTATTTCGGGAATGTTGATGTCATCAGTCATGCCGCCCTCCCTAGTATTTCTTCTGGTCGAATTTCTTGCCATTAGCAGAGGTCAAGATGATCCTGGATTTCTTTTTTTTAACGACGGCTTTCAAGGCTTTGGCAATTGGTTCGAATTTAAAGACCAGGCCGAAACCTCCGCCGTAGGGACGATCGTCCACCGTGTGGTGGCGGCCTTTTGTCCATTTTCTTAAATCGTGCGTTTTGATTTTTATAATCTTGTTCTTCTTTGCGCGTTTGAACAGGCTCTCGGAAAAGTAAGATTCCAGGATTTGAGGAAAGATGGTGATGATGTCGAATTGCTTCATAATTTCATTATACTTTATTTCCCCCAAAAAAACACCCCGCAGAATTGCGGGGCGCTTGGATGATTATTAGATGGTTAAATCATCAATCATATCAGTATTGACTTCCGTGTTCGCATTGGAACTCGTCTCTTCGCGTCTCATGTGCCTTGGACCGCGGGAACCTTCCGGTTCTTCGATCTTCAAATTGACGCGGGCGTCATTCTTGGCGCCGACGGCTTTGGCGATCGTTCTGATCGCTTTGGCGGTCTGGCCTTGTTTGCCTATGACATAGCCGACATCGGCCGCATTGACATGCAAAGTCAGTAAAACGCCTCTCTCATCGACGATTCTGTCCACTCTGACGTCATCGGGGTAACCCACAATGTGCTTGACGATCGTCTCTACAAGCTGTTGATCTTTCTCTGCCATATTGCTTTTTTAGTTACTTATTTAAACCCATCGAGTTGCCGACTGTATTTGCAACTTCTTCTGATTTTTTAATGAACTTTACCTAATTTTAACAAACGGATTTTGCCTTGTCAAGGACTACTCCTTGGGCGCTTCTTCCGGTTCTTTAGGCGTTTCCGTCTTGACCTCTTCCTTGACTTCCGCGGCTTTCGCTTTTTCCGCTTCAGCCTTGGCGTCTTCCGCTTTCTTCAATTCAAAAGCGGCTTTTTTCTTTTTGCCTAATTTAGATGCGGAAGCTTTCACTTTTTCTCCGGTCATGATGCCCTGGGAGATTAAAAGATTGTTTATGGTCGGAGTGGTCTGCGCTCCTTTTCCAATCCAGTACTTTATCCGGTCAGCCTTAAGCTCCGCCTTCTTGGTGTGCGGATCGTACGAGCCTAAATTTTCCAGATTTTTTCCCCAAGGATCCCTGGCTTTTTCCAGGACGATGACTCGGTAGAGAGCATGCTTCTTTTTGCCGGTTCGAGACAGTTTGATAGTGAGCATTTTTAGAGATTTTAATGGTTAAGTTGAGCACTTAAACGGTAAAAGCATTTTACTTTAAATTAGGGAATCTGTCAAGCTTGGAAAAAACCCGGATTTATTGAAATGAATCGCGCGAGATTCGCGCAACAATCGCGCAAAAAGGTCAGGCTTTCTTTTTCCAAAAAACAGCTACGGCTTCCTTTAATAAGGGAAGAATGGAAATTATAATGATGGCAATGACCAGAAGCCCGAATCTTTCCTTTATCCAGGGAATATTGCCGAAGAAGAATCCGCCGAAGACAAAGACAGAGCACCACAACAAACCTCCAATGACATTGAAAGCTAAGAACGTCCGGTAAGACATGTTTCCAATGCCGGCCACAAAAGGGGCAAAGGTGCGGACAATGGGAATGAAGCGGGCCAGGATGATAGTCTTCTTGCCGTGCTTTTCGTAGAAAGACTGGGCGCGCAAGAGGTATTCCTTGCGGAAAAAAATGGAAGAATCCTTTTTAAAAACCTTGGGGCCGATGTATTTCCCGATATGGTAATTGACCGTATCTCCCAAGACAGCGGCTGAAAGAACAACCAGGAAAAGAATCCAGATATTGAAGGCGTCTATGGCGGCTAGCGCTCCGGCGGCAAAGAGCAGGCTGTCTCCCGGAAGGAACGGGGCGATGACAATGCCGGTTTCAAAAAAAATAATGGCGAATAGAAGGGTGTAGGTTAGAGTGGAATACGCGTTTACAATCGCCTCTAAATAGACATCTATATGGAGGATAAATTCTATGAGTTGGATTATCATATTAGACACTGATCTTTTCTATTCCCACGGCCTGCTCCAATTTCAAACTCAGAAGCCGGGAAATGCCATCTCCTTGCATAGTTACGCCGTACAAGACATCCGCCCTGGCCATGATCGCTCGGTTGTGGGTGATGACAATGAACTGGGTCTTGTGCGCCAGCTCTTCCACGATGGTACTGAGCTTGGCGGAATTCGCCTCATCCAAAGCAGCGTCCACTTCATCGAAAAGAATGAAAGGCGAGGGATTGTTGGCGATAATCGCGCAGACCAAGGCTAGGGCGGTCATGGTCTTTTCTCCGCCGGAAAGCATGCTTATATTCTTAATCTTCTTGCCAGGCGGACAAGCTTCAATGTCTATGCCCGTATCCGTAAGGAAAGATCTGTCTTCAACGTGCTTTGATTTTTCCTCGGTTTTAGGCGCGTCTGCTTCCGCCACTTCCTCCCGAGCCGCTTCGGCCTCGGTTTTTTCCTTTTGAGACAAAAACAGCTTAGCGCTTCCGCCTTCAAAGAGCTGTTTAAAGTACCGGGAAAAATCCTGGTTTATTTTCTTGAATTCCTCTTCAAACTGCTTTTTGATCGTCTTGTCCAGTTCCAAAACGATCTTTTCCAAATCATTGATGGCTTTCTCTAAATCATGGCTTTGGGAGGAGAGGAAATCGAAACGTTCTTTGACTTCGTTGTATTCCTTTTCCACTTCCGGATCCGTGCCTCCGATGAGTTCCAGCTGATGTTTCAACTTAGTGATCTTCTCCTCCATCTCAAGGATATCCACGGCATTCCACTCCGGATTAAGTTTGGGCCGGAAATCCGCGCCCAGGTCCGCCCTCATAGCAGAGAATAAATCTTCCTTCTTGGTTTCCACCTTGGCTAAAGCCACCTTGGTTTCATTAAGTTGGCCGATGGCTTTGTTCGCCTCGGTCTGCAAACGATGCATCTCTTGCTGAGTTGCGAAAACGTCCTGTTTCTTCCTTTCCTCTTCTTCATTAAAACCGTCTATTTTTTCTTTTGTTCCACTGATCTTCTCCTCCTGGACTTTCAGTTCCTTTTCTAAAAAAATCTTTTCCTGGTCCAACTGCCTATTGAATTCGCTCTGATCCTTAGGCGCAATCCGGTTCTTTTTTAAATCGTTTTCCACCCTGGATAATTCCGCTTTAACCTCCTCTGTCTTCGCTTTCAGGGAACGGTGCTGGGACAAGGATACTTCCAACTTGATTCTCGCTTCATTGATCTCGTTGGCCAGGGAATCCTTGGTCTTTAAGAACTCAGATAAATTATCCTGCAGATCCGCCATCTCTTCGCTCTGTTTCTGTTTCTCTGTTTTGGTAATCCTCTGGTAAAAACTATCTATCTCGGAAAACACCATGACCGCTTCTTCTTTCAGTTTGGACAAACCGTCCAGGTCATGGGTGGTTTTAAGACGTTCCACAAAATCCTTTTCCAGGGAATATATGCGGTTGATGGACGCCCGGATCTCTTTTTCCGAGATTCCCAATTCGCTTTTGAATTCTTTCTGCAAAGCCAGGAGTTTTTCTTCCAAAGAGCGGAATTCTTTTAAAAACTCCACTTGTTTTTCGCTTTTTTCCTTTAATGAATTTTGGAATCTTTCCACTTGCCTGGACAACTCTGCAAGCTGGCTTTCCGCAACCTTTAGTTCGTCCAAGAGTTTGTTCCGCCGGTTTTCCAGCCAACCCAAGTCTTGTTTCCCGATCTTGAGATACTCCACATCCAGCTTGCCCCTGACTTCCGCCAGGCTTTTTAAAAGCTCGTTCCGTTTGGAAATCTCCAGATCATATTCCCTTTGGAGTTTGTTAAAATCCTCGTGCCGGCTATTTTGTTCGTGAAGCAAATCTATTTTCTCCTGTCGCTCATCGATCTTTTCTTCCAATTTCATCTTCTCCTTTTCCTGGGATGTGAAAGTCATGGCCAGTTCCCGGTAAGCCGCGTCCAAATCCAGCCAGAGCTTGCCGTAGTGTTTCTCCTGGCAAACCCTCAATTCACCCTCCACTTCCTGCCGCTTCCTCAATCTGTTGACCTGTCGCGTCAGGGATTTAAGATGCGGATCTAATTCAGTCACAATAGCCTGGACCTGCTCCATATTCTCCCTGGATCTTCTTAATTTGGAAACAGACCTGTCCCTTTTGATCTGGTACTGCTTCACACCGGTGGCTTCGTCAAAGAATTCTTTCCTTTCCTCGTTTGAATAGTTCACAATCTTGTCCACCATGCCTTGGCCGATGACGCTATATGTGTTTTGTCCGAAGTTAGCTTTAGCGAGCAACATGACGATGTCGAATAAACGGACCTGGTGCTTGTTGAGAAGATAGTCGCTCTCACCGTCCCGGTAAATCCGCCTGGTAATGGCTATCTCCGTGTAGTCCACGGGGGCGGACTGGTCTTCATTATTCAAATACAAAGAAACCTCAGCCAACCCCATCTGAGCTTTCTTGGCCGAGCCGGAAAAGATGACGTCTGTGGCTTTTTTGCCTCTTAAAAGCTTCAGGCTTTGTTCGCCCAAGACCCATCTGACAGCGTCTACGATATTGGATTTGCCGCTGCCATTGGGTCCGACAATGGCCGTGGTCCCGCAGATGCCTCTGGGCAGTTGTTTTCCGCTTTTGACGTTGGGCGAGGTCAAACAACCCTTGCCTGGAGCCGGAAATTCCAAAACCGTCTTGTTGGCGAAAGATTTGAATCCCTGGACTTCTATCCTTTGTAAATACATATATTTTATTTTAGCAAAAATTTGATTTTTTGGAAACTATCTGGTACGTTTAAGACAGCTAAACCAGCATGGATTAGCCAAACCGCAGCGCCCCTGATACGGGCAAATGGAGACTGAGTTATGGCATGTAAAGCAGCATTGCAACCCTCCTTACGGCCACCTGGGAAATATTCCCAGAGGGCCACCCTGAAGTTCTTTTACAACCGAATCCCCGGAAAAAGCTCGCCTTGGACATCGTGTCATGAAAGACGGATTGTCTTTCCTGATGACGACCTAAGGGACGCCATTACTGAGAAAAACTTGATCGGCCGGAATCTCCGGGTGCTTCTGAAAAAAAAGCTTTCTGGGTTTATCGCTTCACGCGACCCTGACCGGTCTTTGACCGGCCAAGACAGCGACTTGATCGGCAAAAAAGTCGCTGTGGCGATCGACATCCAAAACTTGAGCTGTTCGCTTGAATCGTTGGAAAAAACGGCTGGAAAGAGACTTTCCCTTTATGACACGATCTTCAAAGTCCTTGCGGATTTTGAAGTCGACCTGATCCAGCTTTTTGTGAATTGTAAATCCCGCGAGTCTCTTAGTGATGATTGGCGGATTATTAATCAAGACCGCCGATTCCATATAACCGAGGTGGCCATCAAGACGATTATCGACCCTCGGACCAAGAAAAAAATTATTAAGCAAGACCTTGATCCGCACCTTCTGCCCCTTATCGGCAGACTGTCAGCGGAAAAAAAATACGACGGCCTCGTCCTTTTCACCGGGGACAGTTGCTTCCAAGCAGCATCGGAAATGTGGCTGGGCATTGGCGAGTATTCCCACTATGCCGGCCGGCCTGCGGTTATCGCGACTTCTCAAGAAAGACTCTCCATTGAGTTGAGAGAAATCGCTAATCATCCGCGGGTTAATCTGATGTTTTTAGAAGATTTTTACGGGTTGTCGGCTGTGGCTTGAACGTTTTCGCCCCAGTTTTAGAGACAAAAATTCCTCCGACGCTTTTGCGCCGGGTTATCCTTGGGCTAGTCCTTCACGATGGACTAGCCTCTTTTTTTTGAAAAAATGATATAATACCCCCATGCTGAAAAACAGACAAAAACTTGGGGTTATCGACTGCAACGCCCTCATCCACCGGGCCTTCCATGCTCTGCCGCCTCTGACCACTAAGGAAGGGATTGCAACCAATGCGGTTTACGGTTTCACCATGATTTTAATAAAAACCATAAAAGATCTCAAGCCGGACTATCTCGCGGCTTGTTTTGACCGCCGGGAAAAAACTTTCAGGCATGAAGAATACAAGGAATACAAGGCGCAAAGGATAAAACAACCGGATGAGCTGTATGAGCAAATTCCTTTGGTTAAAGAAGTTTTGCAATCTTTCAATATCTCCATCTTCGAGAAAGCCGGCTTTGAAGCGGATGATCTCATCGGAACCATCGCTCACCTTAAATCCGTGGATCGGCCGGACATTGAAACTATCATCGTCACAGGCGACCAAGATGCGCTCCAACTTGTGGACGACAACACTAAAGTCCTGTCTCCGCACAAAGGGCTTTCTGAGACTGTTTTGTACGACGAAAAAGCGGTCAAAGAAAAATTCCAGGGACTGGCGCCATCGCAACTCATAGACTACAAAGCGCTCCGGGGAGATCCCTCGGACAACATTCCCGGCGTCAAAGGCATAGGAGAAAAAGGCGCCATAGATCTCTTGAATGAATTCAAAAATTTGGAAAACATTTACGAAAACCTGGACTCTAAGAAGATTAAAGAAAGGACAAAAGAACTTTTAAAGGCAAGCAAAGACAACGCTTTCCTTTCCAAGAGACTGGCGACTATTGTCTTGGATGCGCCCATTGAATTCAATCTGCCAGACTGCGCTTTCAGGTCTTTTGACAAGGAAAAGGTGGCGGAGATTTTCCAACGTCTTAATTTCAAGAGGCTTCTGGCACAGCTTTCCGGTTTAAGCGGGAAGGTGGGGGTCAAGGGCGAGCAGGGAGATCTATTCTCCCGCTCGGAAAGGAAGAGCTCAGCTGAATACGTCTTGGTAGACAATAAAAAGGGGTTGAAAGACTTTCTAAAAGAGCTGGGGGAGCAAAAAGAGTTTTGTTTAGACACGGAAACAACCAACATAGATCCGTTCAGGGCGGAATTGCTGGGCATCAGTTTTTCCTGGCGGAAACACCGCGCTTTTTATTTAACCAAAGAAATGGTTAAAGAAGCAGAAAAGGGATTAAAAAATATTTTTTTGGATTCCAAGGTTAGGAAGATCGGGCACAATATTAAATACGATCTGGCGATCCTGAAACAAAGCGGTTTTGATGTTGAAAACGTCTTTTTTGACACTATGATCGCCTCCTACCTCCTAAATCCGGGACATAGGCAGCACAATCTTGACTCCCTGGCTTTTGTGGAACTAGGGTATGAGATGCAACCTATTACGGATCTGATCGGGGAAGGCAAAAAACAAGTTTCTTTAGCCGAGGTGCCGGTGGAAAAAGTTTCCTGGTATTCTTGCGAAGATGCGGATATTACTTTCCAACTGTATCTAAAACTTCTCAAGGAATTGAACGACCAGAACATGTTCGGCTTGTTCGAGAAGCTGGAAATGCCCTTGGTGGAGGTCTTAAGACAGATTGAAACTAACGGCATTAAAGTAGACGACAAGCTTTTGAAAAAGATGTCTTCTGAAGTGGGGAAGAAAATCAAGGAACTGGAAACTAAAATCCACAAACTGGCCGAAACCAAATTCAACATTGCTTCCCCTCTTCAGCTTAAGGAGGTTTTATTTGGAAAAATGGGGATTTCCACGGCTGGGATCGGAAAAACCAAGACCGGAATTTCCACGGCCGCCGGAGAACTGGAAAAACTCCGTGGCGAACACAAGATAATAGATCTCATCCTGGCCTACCGCGAATCTGCCAAGCTGAAAAACACTTACTTGGACGCTCTGCCCAAGCTAATCAATCCCCGGGACCAGAGAGTGCACACCAGCTTCAACCAGACTGTGACGGCGACTGGCAGACTTTCTTCTTCCGAACCTAACTTGCAGAATATTCCGGTCAGGACGCCGACTGGACAAAAAATCCGCCAGGCTTTCATCGCGGAAAAAGGAAATTTGATCCTAAAAGCCGACTACTCCCAGATTGAGCTGAGAATCGTGGCTTCTTTAGCCAATGATCCAAAAATGTTGAAGATCTTCAAAGAGGGCGGGGATATCCATACCCAGACGGCGGCTTACATCAACGAGATTAAACCGGAAGAGGTGACTAAAGAATTAAGGAGGCAAGCCAAAGAAGTAAATTTCGGGGTTCTCTACGGCATGGGTGCTTGGGGCTTGGCCTCCAGGACCGGGATCTCCAACCAGAGAGCCGTGGAGTTCATTGCCAAATATTTCCAGACTTTCAATAAAGTTAAAGAATATGTGGATCAGACCATCCAGATGGCTAGAGACAAAGGCTATGTGGAGACTTTTTACGGCCGAAGAAGATATCTGCCGGAGATCAACTCAGGAATGCAGCAGGCCAGATCCGCGGCCGAGAGAATGGCGATCAATCTACCGATCCAAGGAACCGCCGCCGATCTTATTAAATTAGCGATGATTAAAATAAACGAGGAGTTGCCAAAAATCTCACCTCGCTCTAAAATGATCCTGCAAGTCCATGACGAGCTGGTTTTCGAGATTCCGGAAAAGGAAGTGAAAAAAGTGGCCTCCTTTGTCCAGGAAGCCATGAACCACGTCTACCAGCTTAGAGCGCCCATCGCGACGGAAGTAAGCGCCGGACCTAATTGGGGCGAAACCGAAAAATTATGATCTTCTTCATTTTCGGCACGGATCATTTCCGTTGCCAGGAAAAACTCAGGGAACTAAAAACCGGCTTCATCCAAAAAAGAGATCAAACCGGTTTGAATGTCGTCCTCCTGGACGGAGAGAAGCTGACGCCGGATGAACTCAGACAGGAAGCCATGGCAACGCCTTTTCTCTCGGAAAAGAAAATGGTGGTGGTTAAGAATGTCCTTTCCAACAAAAAAATCTCTTCCGAGATCGCTGATTTTTTGAAAGAAAAAAAGGATAAGATAGACAATGTCGTCTGTTTTTTGGATCTTTTGAATCCGGAAAAAAAGAAAGACTTTACAGGTCCTCTTTTCAAACTTTTAGACAAGGAAAAATTCAAATGGGAATTCAATCTCTTGCCTCCTCGGGAAGTGGTTTTGTGGCTTAAGAATTACATCGCTAAAAACAATCTGCAGATAGAGCCTCAGGCGGTTTTCGCCCTTTCCAACGCTTCTGGCAATGACTTGTTCCAGCTTTCTTCGGAGCTGGATAAAATGACGGCTTACAGGAATGGCCGGATGATCCGGGTTGAAGACGTGCAGGAGTTAGTCAGGGTAAAAGATGATGAGAACATCTTTAATCTCGTAGACGCTTTCGGGCAGAAGAACAAATCTTTGGCTCTCAAACTTACGGCTGGACAGCTGGTTACAGGCAACCATCCTTTGGTGCTTTTGGGAGCGATTTCCCGCCAATTCAAAATTCTGCTTAAAATAAAAAGCGGGGCTAAGAGCGCCGCTGAGATTAAAATCCATCCTTTTGTCTTCCAAAAAGCTTTGAGTCAAAGCCAGGGGTTTTCTTTGGAAAATTTGAAACAGATCCAGAACGATCTTTTGTCTTTGGAACAACAACTGAAATCCGGGAACAAGAATCCCGAGCTTCTCTTTGATTTGTTCATTATGCGGCATTGCTAGGATTTCAAGAATTTTAAAAGCGGCGCCTTGAAACGCCGCTTTTATCATCCTTGCAAAATCAATTTTTAAGGTAATCGCCGTAGTTATCCTTGTTGATTGAAACATACTCCGCGTTCTCATAGGTTTTCAGCCAGTTGGCCGGAGCTTTAACCTTCTTCTCCTGCCATTTGCACTCATAACCCGTGAGTTTTCCGTTTCTTTCCTCTATTAAATCTATTTCTTTCTGATCGTAAGTCCGCCAGAAATAGAAGTTGGCCGGCTGGTTCTGGTAGTTGGCCTTTTTTATCTTTTCCATGATAAAGAAATTTTCAAACAATTCGCCTGCGTCTGAACGCGCGCTTAAATGATTGAAATTCCGGATCAAAGCGTTTCTGACGCCGATATCCGTGAAATAATATTTGGAGTTTTTAGAGATTTCTTTCCGCAGATTCCGGCTGAAACCGCGCAAGTTGACAATGACGAACATTTTTTCCAGCACCTCCAGATATTTATTTACCGTCAACTGGTTAAGCGACAATTTTTGCGCCAATTCCTGGATGGATACTTCCTGGGAAATCTGCAGAGCAAGAAGAGTAAGCAGATCTATGATCTTCTTCGGTTTCCTGATGTTGTCGAACATCAGGACATCCTTGCTTAAATAATTATTAATGTATTCATACAGATAACTGATCCTGTCGGATTCATTAGGCAGTTGTTGGTTTTTGGGCATCAAGCCGAAACGCAGGAAGTTTTCTAAAACCGTATCCGGGGAAACAGTTTTGTAGATATCCGAAACCTCGCTCACGGCCAAAGGATAAAGCCAGTAAGTCTTGGTGCGGCCAGTCAATGGCTCGTTTATCTTGTCTGCCAGATCGAATGAAGCCGAGCCGGAAACGATTATTTTTATCTTGAAATTGTCAATGATCAACTTCAGTGTTTGGCCGATATTTTCAATCTTTTGCGCCTCATCGATTATCAATAAATCACAGTCTGTCAGAATCGCCTTTAAGTTGGCTAATTCATAACGGCTGAAAATGTTCTGGGCTTGCAAGTCGTCCCCGGTAAATTCAAGGTATTTTGTCTTAATTTCTTGTGTTAACTGGTTAATTAGAGTGGTTTTGCCTGCTTGCCTGGGACCATAGATAATAATAACCTTTTGATCAGATGATCCAATATCTATTAAAATTTGGCTAAAAATAGCTCTTTTTATTAAATTCATATACTATACTATGGTTAATTAGTATTAATTGACTATACTATAATACTATCAATTAATAATTTAACTGTCAATAGTCTTTATTTATTAGGACTTGACACCGCAATGGGGGGGGGTATAATTAAAGTATTAATTAACTCTTAAACAACAAGTATGGTAAAAACCAAAACAAGCGCGGTGACGAAAATCGGCGTCACTTTCATGATCGCCACGGCTCTGGTCGGGATCGGGGCGATCGCCGGGTCGATGGCTCTCAATGCCGTGTCTTCGGCTACAGCGTCTTCTGCTAACCAGTGGGTTTATGTTTATGGAGATGCCAAGCAGACACAAAAAAATTTCAACGCTTTATTGACAGCGATTAATAAAGGCGCCGATGTAAAAATAGTTAATTTAACTGAGACGGTTGATAGCACAGTTACTAATACCATCTACTGTAATTCAATTAAAGCCTACCCTAGTGGTCCTATTCATTGCGATGCTTTTGGTTTTAGCACATCGTATAGCCAGGAAAAAGCAACCGTTCTTCAGCACAACTACAATGTTCAGATTTATAAAGGACCGGGCCAGGCCTATGCTGTAAGTATTTTTGATGTTAAAATGTCCGGTTTTCCTGACGCAACAACACTCTTTAATTTTGACAGACTTAACGGATCTATCGCGAAGCCAACCAAAGTTTTTGTAAAATACTAGATGTTCCACACAAAAAAGACAGCCTCTCAAAGGCTGTCTTTTAAATCATCTAATTACTAGCCAATTGTCCGCAAGCCCCATAAATGTCCTGTCCCAGAGATTCCCTAATCACCGCCTCCACTTTATTCTCCAACAAAACCTTTTGGAAATCCTCCATCTGCTTCTTGCTGGAAGGCTTGAATTTCCCGGTTGGGTTGCAACAGATTAGGTTGACCATGCACAGAGGCTTGGGTAGGGATTTAATCAATACCGCTAACTGCTCTGCGAGCTCGATCCGGTCGTTGACACCGACTATCATCACATACTCAATCATGGCCTTGCGGTTGGTCTTGGCGATATATTCCTCTAAAGCCTTGAAAATATCCTTGATCGGATATTTTTTATTCAAAGGAACCAGTTTAGATCTTAATCCGTCATTAGGCGCTTGAAGGGAGACGGCCAAGTTTATTTGAAGCGAAAAATCCGCTAGTTTCTTAATCCCTTCAATTATCCCCACCGTGGAAACAGAGATAGATCTCGCCCCAATATTTAGTCCCAGAGGATCATTAATAATGTTAATCGCCTTAAGCACTTCGTCCATGTTCAAAAACGGCTCTCCCATGCCCATAAAAACCACGTTGCTTACTCGTTCGCCTTTTTCTTTCAGAATCCGGGCAAAGAAAAGAATTTGGTCTAAAATCTCTTCGGCGGTCAGATTCCTTTTAAATCCCATCTGTCCGGTGAGGCAGAATTCGCAGCCTACGGGACAGCCGACCTGGGAAGAGACGCAGACGGTATGCCTGGAGTCATAGCTCATCAGGACGGTTTCAATTTCCAAGCCGTCTTTCAGCTTAAGCGAGGCTTTGATGCTTCTTCCGTCCCTGCTTTCTTTTGTCCGGGCTCTAAGAGCTAACGGCATTTCCTGATTTAATTTCTCCTGAAGATTTTTTGGCAGGTTGGTGGCCTGGGACCAATCTGAAACCAGAATTTTGAAAATAGCTTCCTGCGCCTGCTTGAGGCGGTAGGAAGGTTGGTCTTTCAGGATTGTTTGCAGGTTTTCTAGAACCATATTCGCTCTTAAAATCCCGCCTTCCGGCGGGACTTTGTTACTTCTTTAGAAGATTTAATTTTTTCATAAGCCGGGATTTCTTCCTTGAACCGGCATTCTTCTTCAAGATCTTCCTTTGCGTGGCCTTGTCTATGGCCTTGATCGCCTCCTTGATCTTCGCCACTGCTTCGTTCTCCTGTTTGAGTCCTAAAAATTTCTGGGATTTTTTGACTAAATCCTTGATCTTCACTTTCACCTTTAAATTCTTTGCCAATCTCTTTTTGCTTTGTCTCAAAGCTTTCATGGCGGCTTTCTTAATGGGCATGATTTTAAAATTAATTGCTTACAAAACCATTGTACCAGAAAAAACCGCTTTTGACAAGAAGCTTGCTTAGAGTTAAAATGATGGAAAATCCATAATCTCCAAACTATGTTCAAAGAGAACCGGCCGGAAACGACCCAGACCAACGAAATTGAGACGATTATCGGGCCATCCGTAAAGGTAGAGGGCGACTTTGTGACCGAAGGCAATATGATAGTCGAGGGCACGGTGTCTGGAAGCATCCGGACCGAACGCAACCTTAAGGTAGGCTCCAAGTCAAAAATCTTCGCCAATGTTTCGGCTGAGAACGCTCTCATCGCCGGAGAAGTCCAAGGCAACATCAGGGTGAACAACAAACTGGAACTGCTCTCTACGGCTAAGGTGTTCGGGGATGTTAAAGCCGAGGTTTTAATCATCTCTGCGGGATCGGTCTTTAATGGCAAGTGCCAGATGGGCGAAAGCAAGAATAAATCTCCTCGGCCGGACTCCGCCAGACAGGAAAAAATAGAATTAAAGCCGGCTGAACCGGAAATGGACAGAATAATCAAGAAAAAATAGCCAGAACTCCGCCTGCTTATGTATTACTATCTCTACGATGCGAGCTTAAGCGAAAAAAAATACCAAAACGAACTGGCTCGCATTGAAACCCGGCTTACGGATTTGGGTATTAACGGCAAAGTGAACCGCCTTTCTTTTCTAAAGAACATTTCTCAGATAATAACCGAGGAATCCAAACGAGGAGTCAAGACTGTCGTGGTTGTGGGAACCGACAAGACTCTCAA
>CAYIIA010000012.1:0-14129 GCA_964363385.1 uncultured Gammaproteobacteria bacterium | reverse complement strand
CTTTCAAAAAGAAAGCAGAATATTTTTATGTCTACCGGACAAGAAGAAGGATCAGTTTAGTCACTTTCGGCGGGGTAGGCAGTTTTGTGGCGATAAAATTAATTTTAATCCTTATTTTTTCCTTTTATCTGACCGGTGTTCTGCCTCTTTTAGCCGCGACGCAGAATTGGAGTTTTGACAATGCCGGAGATTATACTTATGACGGCGCGAAAATAGAGGTGACAGGCGGGACGGCAAGACTGAAAGGCACAGACAGCACAGCATCCGGCAGCACGCTTAATTCCGGTTTCACTACGGACATTACAGGCTGGACTTATGCGGATTGGGAACAAGCGAACCGCGCGAGCGGCGCGCGAGTTGCGACCGGCGGCAATCCCGGCGCATATATTAATATTGCGCTGACAACCCAGAACAACAACACCGCCTCTGGATACTGGCAACAGTCATTCACCACCACAGCAGCCAACCCTTCAGCTTCGGTCAGTTTTGACTGGCAAATACCCGCCTACTCCGCCACTGGCCTGACTTCCTTCACTATTTACGTTTTTGTGGATTCTGCGGCCGGCGCTCCCACGCTTGGCACGCAAGTCTGGTCGCAGACGGTTACCGGCGCAACCGCTTGGGCAAGCGTTTCCAACCTGGATGTTTCTTCAAAACTCACAACTGCCGGCACATACTACCTTAAAGTCGTTGCCAGAAGGATTACCGGGGCTAGCGCCTCTGGCACGAATACGGCCGGTTTTGACAATGTGATTCTTGACTGGTCGAAAACAACGACAAGCTATGCGACGGACAAGCCGACCATCCGACCGAACGCTTCTTTAACTGCTTCCGGAGCGGTGTGGAATTCTTTTTCAGAAACCGCGGTTAAAAACGGAGGAGAGATATATTACCAGCTTTCCGACGATGACGGTACGTCTTGGAAATACTGGAACGGAAGTTCTTGGGCGGCGGCCGGAGCGGGCAATTACAACACTGCAAGCGTCGTAAATACCAACATCGGGAGTTTTCCGACAACTAACGGAAAGATAATGTGGAAAGCGTTTTTGGAAAGCAATGGCTCACAGCAAGTGATTTTGGACGATGTGGCGGTTGGTTATACGGTCAATAGTCCGCCGGGCATCTCTAATTTGACGGCGGCTCAGCAAGGAAACGGAACCGTGCAGATAGATTATGCTCTGACTGACAATGAAAGCGATCCGTCAAGTCTTAATGCGTATGAATATTCCTTGACCGGCGCGTTTTCCGGGGAACAGCAGGTGATGACTGCTTCCACCACTGATCCGCTTCATGAAGGCGTTTCCGGATTAAACAGTTCTCCAGCCGGAACAAGCCATAAGTTCATTTGGAATGCCAAAGCCGACCTGGGCGATACCTATGCGCCGGCAGTTTATGTCAGACTGCGCGCTAATGATGGCATTGTCAGCGGCGCCTATGCTGTTTCAACTGCGTTTGCTGTGGATGCGGCTGATCCAGCCGTGAGCAATGTGGCCGCTTCCCAGACCCTTGGTTCCACTGACGTGTCCATTGGTTACGATCTTGCGGATGACAATGCAGACAATATTTCCGTGGCTTTGGATGTTTCAGACGACGGCGGAGCCACTTGGAATGTCGTCGCTTCCAATATTTCCGGGGATATCGGCTCGGGAATAGCAGCCGGATCAGGCAAGGCCGTTACCTGGCAGGCCGGGTTGGATTTTGACGGACAGGATCAGGCGGATATGATGATTAGGATAAGGGCGACGGATGAATTCCAGAATTCAAACAGTGACGGAGAGTCAGGCGCTTTTTCCTTAGACACTTTAAATCCCGTTGCCAATGCCGCCGCAGATCTCCAAGCCCAGCCTAATGCCGGAGACAGTTCAGTATTAGTGGGCGGTTCGTTCACAGAAAATAATCCCTATCTGAATGATTTTTACGTTAATTTAAACAACGAAGGGTATGGATCGGCGACTACGGGAATGGGAGATACGGCCGATCCCGGAGACCAGACGGTAACAACCTCTGTTTTAGATGGCAATGATTTTGTCGCCAGCGTTAAGATAGTCCATACGGATGATTTCGGCCAAACCGCGGAAAACGAAAATATTTCGCCTAATGGCAATTTTAAATATGTAAAGCCATATACGCCCCAAGCGCCCATAGTGGACAACCCGATGGAAACCGTAATTGAAGAAAGTCCGTCTGAGATCAGCGTCGATGTCCAGATAGCTCCTCATGCTTCCGAGGTTTCCGGACTGGAGTATGCGATTTATGAATCTTCCCAGAATCAATATGTCCAGACAAATGGGACTTTAGGCGGCATAGCCTGGCAGACCACGGCTCAGTGGGGGGCGGTTTCAGGGACAGACGGGAAAATAAAAGTCAATGGGTTGGCGAATAATCCGGCTACATATGCTTTCCAGGCCAAATCCAGGAATAGCTCGGATACAAGCTATGCCGCCTCCAGTGAAAGCGATCTGTCTGCTTCCAGCGCCATAAACAACACGGCGCCCAGTATTTCCATTGCCAGCGCGGTTCAGCAGCCAGGAAACAATTACGTGGTTATAAATTACACAGGTACGGACAACCAGAACAATTCTTCCAATCTTACGGTTTACGAATATTCTTTGGATAATTCCAGCTGGCTTTCCATGACTGAAAAGGCGGGAGTCGGTTCCAGCGGAATCAGTGGCTTGTCTTTTTCTTCAAGCGGGAGCAGTTTGAATTTCGCTTGGGACAGCGGAACAGATCTGTCCGGAGTGGAAGACACGACAGTCTATGTCCGTCTGCAAGCCAATGATGGATTGGCAGACGGCAATTTGGAGACTTCCTCGGCTTTTGCCGTAGACAATCTTGGCCCGGCAATTTCCAATGTTTCCGCCAGTCAGACGGCCGGAAGCAGCCTAATAACCATTAATTATGATTCGGCCGACATCACCGGGTCCGGCATTAGCGTGGAAATGGATATTTCGGAAGATAGCGGCGCCACTTGGGACGTAACAGACATCTCGGTTTCCGGAGATGTCGGAACGGTTAATACCGGCGCGGGACGGACCATAACCTGGGATGCCGGGACGGATTTCAACGCTCAGGAACAGGCGGATATGCAAGTCAGGATCAGAGCTACGGATTCTTTTAATAACGCCGGAGATTACGAACCGTCCGCGGATTTCACTGCGGACACCCTCGGCCCTGTGATTTCCAATGTCAGCGCTTCACAAGGGGTAGATTCCCAGGTGACTGTGAGTTATGATTTAAGCGATATTACCGCGGATGACAATCTGGCGGAGTTTGAAATTTCAGATGACAGCGGCGCCACTTGGCTGGTGGCAACCACGACTGTCAGCGGGGAAGCGGGAGCCGGACAAACAACGGGCGCAAAGACTTTTGTCTGGAATGCCGGAACGGATTTTTCCGGCCAGGAGCAAACAGACATGCGGGTAAGAATAAGAGCGTCGGATTATTATGCTAATCAAGGGGATTATGCCGAATCCGCGGATTTCACTCTGGATACGGCGGATCCTTTAATTTCCAATATCACGGCGTCGCAGACTGCCGGAACGGATATGATAGTTATTGGTTATGATCTGAGCGATATCAATGCCAGTAATCTGAATGTGGAAATAGGCGTCTCTTCTGACGGCGGATCCACTTGGGATGTGGCTACAAGCAGTGCGACAGGAGATTTGGGATCAGCGGTCAGCGCCGGAACCGGAAAAACGGTTTCCTGGGATGCAGGGACGGATTTCGCCAGTCAGGAGCAAGCAGATATGAGAATCAGATTAAGGGCTACGGATTCATTAAGCAATGTCAGCGATTATTTCCAATCAGCGGATTTTTCCGTGGATGCGGCGGCTCCTCTGGGTCTTAATGTTTTTTCCAAATTTTCCTCCGCTTCGAACAGCGCGACTCTTAATTGGTCAAGCGGAGTGATGGATGCCAATTTCGACCGTTACGAGATTTGGTATGGTTTGGATTCCGGCGATGTGGATGCTAGGAGCGATACGGCGGAAAGATGGAACGATGTTGGTTTAGAAAGCATAACCGCCAATTCCACAGTGATTACCGGATTGACTCCTAACACTTACTTTGCCAAGATTTGGGCGGTTGACAGCTTTAACCACGGAGTTTCTTTGGATTATATTTCTTTTGAAATCACAGAAGAGGCTGTGCCGCCGGTTCTGGAACCGGAGACAGAATCCGCTCCTTCAGGAGGAGGCGGTCCAATTGTTCCTTTGACGCCGGCCAAGGTCAACAAGCCGGTTTTGGCCTCCATTTCCAGTCCGACTAATGAAACCGGAGTGACGATTTCCGGCTTAGCTGATCCGAGAGTCAGGATGGATTTGTACGATAATAATATCTTAGTGGATCGTTTTGAGGCCGCTTCAGACAGCAACGGCCGTTTCAGCCAGGAATTCAATTTTACCGAAGGCAATCATATATTAACTGTCAAAGCCGTGGATTTTGAGAACAACGCGAGCGATTTTTCCGATCCGGTTAATTTGGTTATAGATCAGACTCCGCCTTTCTTGCCTTTAATCCTTGATCCTCAAGACGGCCAGGAAGTTTTCCGGGCGGATCTGGAGATTATCGGCGCTTCCGAGCCTTTTGCCAGAATCAATATCAGATTGGATGGTTTGAATGATTTCACGGCTGTTGCCGACGATTTCGGCGGTTGGAAATTCATCCTGCCGGCGGATAACATCCTGACAGACGGCGGCCATGAGTTTATTTTCCAGGCAATAGACCAGGCGGGAAATGTCGGAGAACAGATGGCTTACAATATTGTCAAGGTTTCCGCATCGGCCGGAGTCCAGGTTCCGCCAGCCGCGCTCTTAACGCCTGAAGTCGGAATCAGTGAAATCATTGAAGCCGTGGAATTGCCCGGTATGCCGGCGCCGGGAATAGCCGAAGTCAATTTGGAAGCCGGGGTGGACACTTTCAGATTTTCCGGAACCGCTCTGCCCAACCGCGAAGTCGTGGTGTATATCCACAGCGATCAGGCTTTGATTTACCGCGCCCGGACCGATGCCGAAGGAAATTGGAGCATAGACCATTCGCAGAAGGCGGCTGAACTGGCGCCGGGAGATCATTCCATTTTTGCAGTCGTTGTCGATCCGGCCGCCAAGATCAAGAGCCGTCCCAGTCCGGTGGGCATCTTCACGGTGAAGAAGAGTTTCTGGGTGGAATTATTCAGTCTTTTGAATCTGCAGACTACTATTATTGTTTTAGTCATTGTGACCCTGACTATGTTCTGGCTTTTCCGGATCAGGAAGAGGATGGGATTGGAGAATATTTAAACTATGGACAAGGAGGAAAATGGATTATTGGATAATTTGGAATTAGTCCTAGACCGTCTGAATGACGGCCTGGTTTTGCTTTCAATGTCAGGAAAGATATTGTACATCAATGAATTTCTGCTGGAATTGGGAGGGTATGACAGGAAAGATATCCAAGGCAAGAACGTCATGAAGCTGGCAGGTGTTTTTTCAGCCGGCAGCTTGAAGAAAATCATAGGTTCTTTTTCAAAAGCGAGGAAGGGCGTTAAAAGCGAGCGGTATGAAGTTGAGGCGAATACCAAGAAAGGCGGGAAAAAGACATTGGACTTGTCCACTTCTTTGGTTAAAAATGACGGCCGGGCCATGGGCATTGCCGTAGTCATCCGTGATTTGTCCGAAAGACGGAATTTGGAGAGGCTGGCCAGAGAGTCGACAAAAAAATATGAACTGTTTTTTGAAAACAGCGCTGATGCGATTTTCATCGCTGACGGCCGGACTAGGAAAATATTAGATTGCAACAAAAAAGCGGAGAGCCTGACAGGTTATTCCAGGAAGGAAATCCTGTCGATGTCCGCGGATCAGCTCCATCCGCCGGATTCGGTGAAAAAAACCATGGAAAAATTCCAAGAACAGATTCAAGGCAAGCTAGAAAATGTCGCCGCTGAGATTCTGACGAAAGCCGGAAAAAGGATTCCGGTGGAGATTAGTTCCAGTTCCATGGCTATCGAAGGGAAAATATATTCTGTGGGGATTTTTCGCAATATGGCGGAAAGCAGGCAGGCGGAAATCAGGTACAAAAGTTTGTTTGAAGTGTCTTTTGACGCGGTTATGACGCTTGAACCGCCGTTTTGGAAATTCACTTCCGGCAATTCGGCGGCTCTTAAGATTTACGGCATCAAAAGCGAAAAGGAGTTTACGGCTCTCGGTCCTTGGGACGTCTCGCCTAAATACCAACCGGACGGGAAGTTATCTTCAACCAAAGCCAAGGAAATGATCCAAAAGGCTTTAGATGAAGGGTTTAATTATTTTGAATGGACCCATAAAAAATGGCAGGGCAAAGAGTTCCCAGCCACGGTGTTGTTGAGCCGGATTGTTATCGGTGACAGGGTAATCATTTTAGCTACTGTCAGGGATATTGCTTTGCAGAAGGAAACAGAAAAGAAGTTCCAGGGGAAAGTCGTTGATTTAGAGAGGATGAATAGGCTTATGACCGGAAGGGAATTAATGATGATTGAGTTGAAGGAAAAAATCAGGAAACTGGAGAAATAAAACATTTTTTTAATTTATGAAAAGCAAGTCGGAGTTAAAAAGAGAATGAAGCCGGGATTTTAGGCGGACACTTGCTTTATGACGCTTTAAAGAAGAATGGCATGAATCTATCGGATGTTGAAGCGGCGCTGATTTTTTACATAAAGCGATTATCTCCGCTGGTGATTTCCTTGTATAAAGAGGAGTAAATAAGGCAATGGCCGATTCTACCGAGATTATAGATCCTTGGTTCTTCAGCAATAATTAAACAGCCGTTTTATGTCGATAAGAGCAAAGCTTATTTTAATAATCGTCAGTATCTTGGTTGTTTTTGATTCGGCCGCAGGACTTATTTTTTATTGGCAGAATAATTTGGCGGCTCCTGCCCAAACACTGAATTTAATCGTTTTTTGGACTCTATTGATCGTCTTAATCATAGTGACCGCCGTCTTTTATTTATTTATCGGGATAGTTACCAAGAAAATTTCCCGTTTGAGCGTAATCGCGCGCCAGATCGCCGGCGGCAGATTCGATATTAAATTAGAGAAAGGAGATATCAAGGCAAAGGATGAAACAGCTGTTTTGGCCAGAACTTTAAAAGAAACATCTGACAGACTTTCCGGATTATACAAGGATATGGAGCGTAAAGTCCAGCAAAAAACCAAAGAACTTTCTTCCAGTCTGAAAGAGACTAAAAAAAACAACGATCTTCTGGAAGAGAATAAGAAAGCCATGCTTAATATCCTGGAAGATGTGGAAGCGGAAAAAGAAGCGGCTGACAAAGAGCGGGAGAAAATAAACACCATTATCCATAGTATCGGCGATGCGGTTTTTGTGACAGATAATAATTATAAGATAATCCTTTTTAACCAGGTAGCCGCGGATCTTTCCGGCCATGGCATGAAGGAAGCTATAGGCAAGAGATATAATCAGGTTATGAATTTTGTCAAAGAAGAAAACGGCAACCCGGACCGGAAGAATGACGAGTTTATTGTCAAGGCCATGAAAACCGTCAAGGTTATGGAAATGTCCAATCATACGGTCCTGATTTCCAAAACCGGGAAGCGTATTCCAGTGTCGGACAGCGCGGCGCCTTTGAAGGATAAAGATGGGAAAGTCATTGGTTGCGTAGTCGTGTTCCGCGACGTGACCAAGGAAAGGCAGATAGACCAGATGAAATCCGAATTCGTTTCCGTGGCTTCGCATCAGCTAAGGACTCCACTGACCGGCATTAAGTGGTTTGTGGAACTGCTTCTGGGCCAGAAGGCCGGGAAACTCTCTAAAAAGCAGAAAGATTTTCTGCAACAGATTTTAATCAGCAACGAGAGGATGATCGCCCTGGTTTCGGATCTTTTAGATGTCTCGCATATTGAAACCGGCAAGAAATTCAATATTGAAAAAAAGGAGATTAACCCAGCGGAAATATTCCAGCAGATATTAACGGACAATATCGCCCTAATCCAAAAGAAGAGGATTAAAATCATCAGATGCAGGGAATTAATCAAAGGATTCAAAATTTTTGCGGACGCTGATAAGATCAGGCAAGCCTTCCAAAACCTGCTGAGCAATGCCGTCAAATATTCCAGGGATGGAGGCAGAATTGAACTGAATTGCGATCGTTCCAATAAAAATGAAACGATTTTTTCCATTAAAGATTCCGGTTTCGGCATCCCGGAAAACCAACAAAAAAGAGTTTTTGAAAAGTTTTTCAGAGGGAATAACATCGTCACCAAAGCTACGGACGGAACTGGTCTGGGATTATACATCACCAGAGCCATTGTGGAGGCTCATGGCGGAAAGATCTGGTTTGAATCCCAGGAAAACAAAGGCACTGCTTTCCATCTTTCTATTCCTAATAAATAAAACAACTATGACCAAAAAACCCAAGAAGATTCTCGTAGTGGAGGACGACAAGATTTTAAGCAAGGCCATTGTCCAAGCTTTAACCGATGCCGGCTTTAAGACAGACATGGCTTTTGACGGCAAGGAAGGCATCGCTAAGATGAGAAAAAGCCTCCCGGATTTGATTCTTCTGGATCTTCTTATGCCCAGAAAAAGAGGGGAGGAAGTATTGAAAGCCGCCAAAAGGTACAAGAACACCAGGAATATCCCAGTCTTGGTTTTGACCGTAGTGGACGATATGGCAAGCGTGGCCAATTGCTTGAAGATCGGCGCCGCCGGATATTTCATCAAGTCCCAATATACTTTAGGTGAGATTGTCAGAAAAGTGAAGGAAAAATTAAGATAAATGCTAAAAGGCTTAAGCGAGCGGGAAATCCCGGCGTTAAGGAAAAAATACGGATTTAACTCTTTGCCGGCTCAGAAAGCGCCGGCCTGGTTTTTAATTTTCTTTTCCCAATTTAAGAATCCTTTAGTATACATTCTGATTTTCGTCACGGCTGTCTCTCTTTTCTTACGTGAATTTGTGGATGCAATCCTGGCTTTTGCCGTAGTCATGGCTAACTCTCTTTTCGGTTTTTTCCAGGAATACAGCGCCCAGAAGACTCTTTCCGCCTTGAGGAGGATAATCAGACCTATTGCTTTGGCAATCAGGGACGGAGAGAGGCAGGAGATTGAAGCCAAGGAATTAGTGCCCGGAGATATTATTGTCTTAGGCTCAGGCGACCATATTCCCGCAGACGCCGTCATGCTTGAAAGCCGAAGTTTCTTGATAAGCGAAGCGATTTTAACCGGCGAAGAAGAAGCAGTCGGCAAAAAAGAGGGAGAGCCGGTATATATGGGTACTACTGTCATTGCGGGCAAGGGTTTAGCCAAGGTGAAAAACATCGGATTAAAGACGGAGTTAGGCAAGATCGGAAAAAGTTTGGCCGAGATAAAAGATGGTCCGACTTTGCTTCAGCAAAAGCTGGAATCGTTCAGCCGCAAACTGGCCATTATCATTCTTTTCATCTGCCTGATCATCTTTTTCATCGGAATAGCCAGCCAACGCAGTTTTTTTGAAATGTTTGAAATGGCGGTGGTTCTGACCGTCGCCGCCATTCCTGAAGGTTTGCCCATCGCCATCACCATAATCTTAGCTTTAGGGATGCGCCGGATTCTGAAGAAGAACGGATTAGTTAAAAAGCTAGTCGCTATTGAAACCCTGGGCTCAACCTCGGTCATCTGCACCGACAAGACCGGCACCATTACCGAAGGATTGATGAGAGTAGCCAAAACCGATTTGTCAGATCCGGAGAAAGCAATCCTGGCTATATCATTGGCTAACGGGTTAAGAAGCAATCTGGAAGTGGCTCTTTGGGATTATGCCAGGAGTTCCGGCCGGTTCGATCCAGGAGAAATCTTTGAAAAATATCCGGCAGTGTTTGAAGATCCTTTTGACAGCGAAAAGAAATATGCCTTAAGCATCAGGAAAAACGGCGGCCAGGAGCAGGCTTTTGTCGTGGGAGCGGCTGAAATCGTATTATCATTCTGCAAAGCAAGCGCAGAACAAAAAAAGCAGATTCTGAGGCAAATAGAGAAGTTCGCCGGCCAGGGGCTTAAAGTGGTAGGCGTTGCTTTCAAGGACCAGGGCAAGCTTAAAGAGAAAAAAGATTTTCTCTGGTGCGGAATGATCGGTATTAAAGATCCCATACGGGTCGGAGTCAAGGAAGCGGTTGCCCTGGCTTTGAAAGCCGGGATCAAAGTCAAGATTGTCACCGGAGATTATTTAAGAACCGCGGAAAAAGTGGCTTCGCAATTGGGTTTCAATCTGAAGCCGGAGAATATGATAGACGGCTATGAATTAGAGGCGATCAGTGAAGATGAATTAAAGAAAAGGATAAATAAGATAATTGTCTTCGCTCGGGTTACGCCCCATCAGAAATTAAAGATTATCAAGGCCCTGAAAGACAATGGGGAGGTAGTAGCTATGACCGGAGACGGCGTCAATGATGCGCCGGCTCTTAAAATGGCGGATATCGGGATCGCGGTGGGCAATGCTACGGATGTAGCCAAGGAAACAGCGGACATCATTCTTTTGGACAGTAATTTCAAAACCATTATCTCTGCCTGCGAAGAAGGAAGACTGATCTTCGCCAATCTGAAAAAAGTCGTAGGTTATGCCCTGTCCAATTCTTTTTCCGAGATAGTCCTGATCCTGACCGCGCTTCTGCTCCATCTGCCTTTTCCGCTCTCTTTCGTCCAGATCCTCTGGATCCATTTAATCTGCGACGGTCCGCCGGACATCATGCTCGGCTTCGAGCTCAAGGAAGAGGGACTGATGAAAGAAAAGCCTTTGTCCCGAGGCAGGCAGAATATCCTGCCTAATAATATGCTTTTTTTGATTTTCGCCCTAAGCCTGACCATCGGCCTGCTCTCATTCTTTTTCTTCTGGTATGTGTACAACCGGACGAACGATATTGATCTAGCCAGAACGGTAGCTTTTGTTACCATGGCATCTGTGGATCTGATCTATGTTTTTTCCTTTAAAAATTTGAAAAAATCCATTTTTAAAACCAAGAATTTCTTCCAAAACCGGTTTATGATCCTTAGTGTTTTTTACGGTTTCATCCTATTGTTGTTAGCCGTGTATCTGCCCGGCCTTAACAGCTTCCTCGGGCTCCAGCCGTTGACGTTGATTTTCTGGCTTCCAGCCTTAATCGTCGCTTTAGCCTCGGTTTTGTGGGTTGAAACCGTAAAAGCGATTAGATTATAGCCCTCTTGTTTAAAAGCGTTTTTTTCTGTAAGATATATGGGTATGATAAATTTGGTTTGGCCGATCTTAAGCGTAATTCTCATCAGCCTGCTTTCCTTTGTGGGCGTTCTGAGTTTGGTTTTCAGCTATAAATTGCTGGACAAGATCCTGATCTTCTTTGTCTCTTTTTCCGCCGGCGGCATGATTGCCGGCGCTTTCTTCCACATTTTGCCAGAGAGCCTGGAAAAGACCCAGAGCTCCCTAACCGTTTTTTTCTGGACGATCGTCGGCTTCTGCCTTTTTTTCGTTTTGGAAAGAGTCTTGCGTTGGCATCATTGCCACCAGGAAGAATGCGAAACCCATAAACACTTAGGCTGGCTTAATCTGTTTGGAGACGGTTTGCACAATCTCTTAGACGGCATGATTGTCTTCGCCGCTTTCCTTTCCGGACCGGTTTTAGGCATCCCGGTGGTCCTGGCCATAATCCTGCATGAGATTCCGCAAGAGCTGGGAGACTTCGGTGTCTTGCTGTATTCCGGATTTTCCAAAAAGAAAGCCTTGCTTTACAATTTTTTTTCCGCCCTCTTGGCTTTAGCCGGTGTTTTTTTAGCTTACCTTCTTTTTCTAGCCGACTTTTCCATTGAAGGCATTTTGTTGCCCCTGGCTGCCGGCAGTTTCATCTACGTAGCTGCTTCCGATCTGATTCCGGAATTGCATAAGGAAGAAAAATTAGGCAAAGCGATTTGGTCGTTCGCGTTTTTTGTCCTGGCCCTGCTCATGCTCCTGGGTTTGAAATTAGCTTTGGAATAGTATGAGGATAATGAAAGTAGGGGCGATCTGGTGTCCGGAGTGCGCCATCATGCGGCCCCGTTGGGAAAAAGTAAAGAGTGAATTCCCGGATTTGGAAATTGAAGAGATGGATTACGACAAGGATCAGGAAACAAGAAAGAGATATAACATAGATCATGTGCCCACAGTCATTTTTTTGGAAGGGGAAAATGAATTGGGAAGGCTGAAAGGCTTGTTGGAGACAGAGGAAATGATTAAAGAAATAAAGAAATATTTATGATCATATTCAAGAAGACGATTTTTTCCTTTTTCTGCCTGTTTTTGTTTTTAAACGTCCTGCCAGCTTCAGCCCAGGAGAATGCCCAAGCCGCCGGAGAAGCTTCCAGCATCGTAGAAGTGGATTTTTTCTTCAGCCCCACTTGTCCTTATTGCAACAAGGAAAAAGATTTTTTGAATAAAATAGAAGACCGATATCCGGACATAGTCATTAACCGTCACAATGTCACTAAAGAGAGCAATATTGAGATTCTGAAAAAAATGTACCGTGACTACCGGGTGCCGGAAGATCAGTGGGGGCTCGTTCCCGCCACGTTCATTGGAGAAAGATATTTCATGGGATTCAATGAAGGCAAGACAGACAAAGAAATAGAGAATCAGATAAACGCGCTATTGACACTGACCGAACCGGAAGATATCGCTTCCACTACGCCCATCCGTATTTGGGAGAAGATGCCAATCCCTTTTTTCGGGATCGTGGATCTAACTAAATTCCCTCCTTTGGGACTGAGCGTGATCGTTGGAGCCATAGACGGTTTCAATGTCTGCGCCATGATCGCTTTGGGGTTTTTGCTGACCACCCTGGTCGCTACCGGCAACCGTAAAAGAGTGGTTTTAATCGGTGGCACATTCATTTTAGCTTCTGGCATGATCTACTTCGTCTTTATCGCCGCCTGGCTCAATATTTTTCTGTTTCTAGGTTACGTAAAATTAATCACCGTCTTTGTCGGCGCTATTATCATCATCTTTTCCATTTTAATCCTTAAGGATTATTTCCACGGCCTGGTCTGCAAGATCTGCGATATCAAGGAAGGCAAAGAGAGCCGGATCACTAAACTGCAAAGGCATTTCTTTGCTAAGCTGGCTCATTTCACCTCGGCAGAAATCCCTTTAGTCGCTTCCCTGGCCGGCGTGGCCTTGGTTGCCGTCGGCATTAACACAGTAGAGTTATTCTGTTCTTTAGGATTCCCCTTGGCCTACACTAAGCTCTTGACGTCGTACCAGCTGGCTCCTTGGCATTATTATCTTAATCTCGCAGTCTACGTCATACTTTACATGATCGATGATTTCATTATTTTCTTGATCGCCGTCTTCACTCTGAGAATAACCGGAGTTTCCAAAAAGTACCTTAAAGTCTTGAAATTAGCCAGTGGTATTTTACTGCTTGTTTTAGGCCTCCTGATATTATTAAGGCCTGAGATTTTGACTTTTGGCTCGTAAAGATTTAAAATACAACATATTATTCATCATCTCTAATCTATGTTCAAAGCAAAAAAAAACAGGGAGGAACTCATGGGTTCGGAAGAACTCAGGGGAAAAAAAGGTTTGCCTAACTGGCTTAAGGGGCTGGTTATCGGGTTAATCGTCGCAGCCGTCATTTTAGGCATTGTATTGGCAGTTTTGTTCTTGGGGCCATGGAAGAAAAAGGAAGAACCATCTGGAGCGGGTGAAGCAGCCAAGTTGAGGTTTACGGTCATCACGTCCAAGAATTGCCAGGATTGCTTCAATATCCAGTTGCTTATAGACGCCATTAAGCAGAATAAAGTCGAGCAAACCGGCATGGAAATCATAAACATCGAGGATAGTAAAGGCAAGAAGTTAGCCGAACAATATAAGATTGCCAAGGTCCCAACCTTATTGGTGGCCGGCGAATTGGATAAAGACGAAGTTTTGAAATCGGCCTGGCCTCAGATTGGAGAGATTGTTGATGGCGTGTTCGTTTTCCGACAGACTATCCCGCCGTATGTTGATGTTGCCACTGGAAATCTTAAAGGGTTGGTCTCGGTCATATACCTTTCAGATACAGCTTGTACCAAGTGCTATGACATCAAACTTCATGAATCCGCCCTTACCAATCTAGGCGTTACGCCCAAAGAGAGCAAGACAGTGGATGTTTCTTCCGAGGAAGGAAAGGCGCTAGT
>CAYIIA010000011.1:8540-14370 GCA_964363385.1 uncultured Gammaproteobacteria bacterium | reverse complement strand
CACTCCTTCTCCCTGGGAGGGTATCGAGGCCACCACGGACTTGTCCGTGTACTGCGCTCGTCCCGTGGCATTGATCATCTCCTGAGAGGAGAGGCTGCGGTTGACCTCATCTACTGTGATTGTGATAATTGAAACACCCATTTGCATGATCCTCCTTTTTCTTGTTTTTGTCTAAAAGATACGGCCACTACATAAGGCAAACATTAAAGAAACCAGGCTGATTTCCTTAATGCTTGCCTCATGTTTGGCTGAAATCAACGTAACTGCCTGTTTTTAATGAACGATATTTTATAATATCAAAAAATAATCTTCCTGTCAATCCTTTGTACTATTTTAAAGGACGTTCCCCTTAAGGAACGTCCTTTAGCATTATTCCACTTCTGCCAAACCGCCTTCTTCCGTATTTTCCGATTTATCACTCCTGACTATCTCCCAAACTCTCTTTTTAATCTCCGCGATCAGATTAGGATTTTCCCTTAAGAATTTCTTAGCGTTCTCCCTGCCTACTCCCAGTTTTTCATCGCTGAAAGTATACGAATTGCCGGATTTGGCAATGACATTGTAAGCCACACCCGCATCCAGAGTGTCTCCTGAAATAGAGATGCCCTCGTTGTACATGATATCGAATTCACAAGTCTGGAAGGGAGGCGCCACTTTATTCTTGACAATTTTCACTTTGACCCGGTTGCCAATATGCGTCTCTCCCTGCTTGATCTGAGCGCTTCTTCTCACTTCTACTCTAATGGAAGAATAGAACTTGAGAGCCGTGCCTCCGGTCGTAGTTTCCGGATTGCCGAAAAACACCCCTATCTTCTGCCTGGTTTGGTTGATGAATATCAATACGGTTCTGCTTCTGGAAATAGCGGCCGTGAGCTTCCTTAAAGCCTGGCTCATCAACCTGGCTTGAAGACCCATATGCGAAGCACCCATTTCCCCTTCAATTTCCGCCTTAGGCACCAAAGCTGCCACTGAATCCACTACAACTACGTCCACCGCATTGGAACGGACCAGAGTCTCTACAATCTCTAAAGCTTGCTCTCCGGTATCCGGTTGGGAGATTAAAAGTTCGTTGACATTAACCCCGATTTTCCTGGCATAATCCGGATCTAAGGCATGTTCTGCATCCACAAAAGCCGCCACGCCTCCTGTTTTTTGGACCTCAGAAACAATATGCTGAGCCAAAGTGGTCTTGCCTGAAGCTTCCGGGCCGAAAATTTCAATAATCCTTCCCCTAGGCACGCCGCCTACGCCCAAAGCAATATCTAAAGACAGGCAACCGGTAGGAACCGCTTCTACTTGCATAGTTATGGCTTCTCCGAATTTCATAATCGAACCATCCCCAAAACGTTCTTTGATTTGAGAAACCGCCTCAGCCACAGCCCTGAACTTCTCACTGTTTAAACCCTCGTCTTTTCTTTTAGCCATAGAATATTTCGTTATTTTTATTACTCTTGGAGCAGGATCCTGAGGTCGGCCTCATTCTGCCGACTATACCTCTTCTTAGCGGTTATCTTAATCAAATTAAGGCCCTTTTGCAAGTCCACCTGAGCCGAGAATTTCCCTTCGTTATCCATAAACACAATTTGGTTGTTAATGACGATTTCCGCCTCCGGAACCGACTGGCCCCTGACCTCAATCTGCTTTTCTTTCATTATTATACCGTCAGCGGGATAAAGAATAGATAAAGACGGCGCCGAGAATATTAACTTTATTTTAACTCCCAGAAAAACCAAGACTGACAAGACGACTAAGACGGTTAAAACCTTACGGATAAACCTAGGCCAGGACCGGAAATACTTCTGGTCAGCGCCCAGGAATTTCCCGTTTTCCTTTTCTGCCAATCCCCTGGCTAAAGGCCAAAGTTCGTTGAAATCCAAATTAAGATACTGGGAATATCTCTTTAAAAATATTCTCAAGTAAGCTTTCCCCGGAAGATCCGTAAATTGGTTGTTTTCCAAAGCTTCCAAGTACTTGAAAGCAATATTCAAGTCCTTAGCTGCTCTTTCCAGACTTAAGCCCTTTTCCTGTCTGGCCTCCAGAAGCCTTTCTCCCAAAGACTGGGTGTTAACAATCCTTTTTTGGCTGAAAACCATATTTTAAACAAATTTTCCGCCATACTTCCTTAACAAGGAAAAGGGCGGAAAAGTAATTAGACACATTAATATTTTAATGGAAAAACACCTTAATAGCAAGGCCTTATGTCCACTCGTCGTTATCGAATTTTTTTTTGCTTTTCTCCTCTTTTTCTTGGACTTCCAACTCCTCATCTTCTTCCTCTGTCTCTTCTTCGGCTTCTAAGCTTTCTAGCTTTTCTGTTTCTTCAGCCACTTCCGCAAATTCTTCTGCTTTTTCAACCTCTGTTTCCAACTCCTCATCTTCAGAAATTTCTTCCAAAGCCTCGTCAAACTGCTCAGCCTCATCCTTGAAAACCACCTTGGCGCCGCCGTCGTCGAAATCATCTTCCACTTCCTCGAATTCTTCTTCATCTTCTACAAACGGTTTTAGTTCGCCGGTCAGATCGTGTTCTCGAGCCGCAAACTCCACCGCTCCCACCCCGCCTAATTTATCTAAAAACACTTCGCGAGGTTTGGCGCCGTCCGCCGCCCCGATTACACCCTGATCCTCCAAAAGATCCAGGATGCGGGCCGCCCGGGCATATCCCAACTTCAATCTTCTCTGCAACAAAGAAGCAGAGGCTTTTCCGGATTGACGGATAATTTCCACCGCCTCAGTCAAGAGCGGATCGCCATCGCCGTTGTAACCATCGCTGCCAAAACCCATTATGCCCGGCTTCTCTACTAAACCGTCGATATACTCCGCCTCACCCTGATCCTTGATGTATCTAATGACACTGCCGATTTCCTCATCCGTCAAAAAAACGCCCTGGATCCTCTTCGGCTTCGAAATCTCAGGACCGAGATACAGCATATCTCCCCGACCAACCAGTTTTTCCGCGCCAGAACAATCCAGGATTGTTCTGGAGTCTATCAAGGAAGCGACGGAAAAAGCTATTCGCCCCGGAATATTCGCTTTGATGAGGCCGGTGATGACTTCTACCGACGGCCTTTGGGTCGCCAGAATTAAATGGATGCCCACAGCCCTAGCCATCTGGGCCAAACGCACAATACCGCCTTCCACGTCTGAAGCCGCTGTGCTCATTAAATCCGCCAGTTCGTCGATGATAAAAACGATGTATGGCAGACGATCCGAAGGTGAAGCATTCTGGTTGTAAATGGAAATATTCCTCGCGCCTTTTTTGGAAAGAAGCTCGAATCTTTTTTCCATTTCCACCACAGTCCATTTCAGGGCGTTAATCGTTTTCTTCACATCGGTAATGACCGGCGTAAGGAGATAAGGAATGCCGTTATACAAAGGCAACTCTACCCTCTTTGGATCCACTAAAATGAATTTTAATTCATCCGGAGAGTTCTGATACAAAAGACTGATGATCACGGAATTAATACAAACGGATTTGCCTGAACCAGTCGCGCCGGCAATAAGCAAGTGGGGCATGCGGTCTAACTGGCCGAAACATGGCTTGCCGGAAACATCCTTGCCTAACGCGATCGCCAGGTTGTTGCCGCGGGATTTGAACTCTTTACTGGACAGAAGTTCGTTCATAGTAACCTTGGCCGCCAGTTTGTTCGGAATTTCCACGCCTACTAAAGACTTGCCCGGAATAGGCGCTTCAATCCTGATAGGATGAGCGGCCAAAGCCAAAGACAAATCATTATTTAAAGCAATGATTCGGGAAAGTTTGACTCCATCCGCCGGCCTGAAAGTATACTGCGTTACAGTCGGACCGATATTCACATCCGCCATCTCCAGTTCAATGCCGAAATTCGCCAAAGTCCTTTTAATAATCTCCTGGTTGGCCCGAACGTCTCCGCTGGTCGGCTTGCCGGAACGGCTCTTTAAAAGAGACAGGGGCAATTCAATCTTCCGGCCGAAACGTTTCGGCTTGGCAATACTTTCCTCTTCTTTGATTTCCGCCACAGCCGTCTTTTTGAATTGAGGCTCTTCTGCTTCCTCCTCTTTTTCTTCTTCCGGTTCAGGCGCCTCGCTTTCTTCCTCGTACTCTTCTTCCACTCTCTCTCTGCGGGAAGCTTTCCTGGCCTGGGCCGCCAAAGAAAGACCATTGATCTTTACTAATAGGAATTTAAACAATCTTACCGGCCACGTTAAACCGTAGATGGAAGTCTCAAAAGTCAATAGCAAACCAACCAGCAATATTGTGATGCCCACGACCAACGATCCCCAAAAATCCATTAACTTAAGTAAAGGATATGATAAGGCCAGGCCGGAAAAACCGCCTCCTAGACCGGCTTTAGCCGCTTGGACAGATTCAAAAGCATCGAATTTCAAATGCCACAATCCGGTCAATCCCAGAATCAGAAGGATCGCGCCGATGCAGTTGACTGCCTTAACTTCGTACTTTTCCCGGCGCAGAAGGAAGTATCCGAACAAAGCCGTAATGACCGGGAAAATCCACTGCAAATCCCCAAACAGCCATGAGAGGATCTTTAAAATAAAGATGCCGAAATTGCTTTCGCCGTAAAGGCCGAAAATCCCCAAGAGGCTAAGGGCGGAAAGCGAGAAGAGGATGATAATAAAAACGCCCTGTTTGGTTTCAGGACTGACGTTCCAATTAAGGCCTCCGCCCATGCGGATATCGTCCAAGCGCCAGTTACTGCGACGATTCGAGCCAAACATATTGAATAAACCTCTTTTTCTGCGACGACCCATGAAATTTATTATTCCTAGCTTTTAGTATTTTAGCAGACAAGCAAAAATTATTCCACCATGACGGTTTCCGGCGCTGGTTCCGGGGAAACCGGGATTTCCGGAACAATTATCTCAGTTGCTGGTTCAGCCGGAACTTCTACTACCGGCTCTGGCAAAGCCTCCGGAATTGTTCCTGCGACAGGCGGTTCAACCGGCGTGCCTCCGTCTGCAACAGATCCGGGATCGACTACCTCCACCGTAATTTCCGGCTCAATGCTTTCCGTGGCTCCAGCCACCTGGCCGTTGATCGTAACTAGGGCATGCCAATTAAAACTTAAATCCGCGCCAGAAACCGGGTTGATAGCGATCCGGAAGCCTTTTTCACTTTCGTCGGCCACCCAATAATCCACCCCCTCTGCATTTCCTTTAGGCGTCACCGTGATTACTGGAATTCTTTCATAGGGCTTGGCAAAAACAATTTCCGTGGAAGTGCTATTTGCCGTTATCCTGGCAATGCCGGCCGTGTCATCGTCAAAATACACATGATCTTTGAAAGTGACTTTAGCGGTGAAATCCGCTTCGCCGTAAACCGTGATCGTGCCGTAGAAAGTGGCGGCTTCCATTACTGCTAAGGAACCAACGGCTGAAGCAGGGCTGTCTGAGACTGCTAGCGGCTCAGCAGAAGAAACAGATTGTCCGGCAATCAGCTGGTCGATCAAAATCTTCTGGTCTTGCACGGCCTTGGCAAGCAAGGCTGTAAAGTTGGCATACTGCAAGGCATCCGGAGATCCGTCTGGTCCGTAGACGACCAATCTGGGCTCGATCTCAGCCACATCCTCGGCCACGAACCCGATGTATTCCTTGCTTGGATCAGTCTTGCTGCGGTAGGAAACCGGTTGTAAAAGATATACCAAATCGCCATTGACTCCTTCGTAATTGATATCTGTCTTATATTTTCTTGAGGAAGTGGATCTCCATAATTGTCCATTAGCGCCTATATACACATTAGCGGCATCGCCTGTGGTCTGGCTGTAAGCTCCGACAGACGCAAGATTGCCGGTGGTAGTGGCGTTGCCATCTATGCTCAAATTTCCGCCGTAGTGCC
>CAYIIA010000011.1:0-8440 GCA_964363385.1 uncultured Gammaproteobacteria bacterium | reverse complement strand
GTCTCCGGCGGTATCAGTCCTGTCTTGATTGTCCACATAAAAAGCATTGGAGCCGGTTTCGTATTTACCGGCCATATATCCAAAAGCGACATTATTGCTACCAGTGCTGGAAGCCATGGCTTGGTACCCGACAGCCGTGCTGTTTAAGCCACTGACATTGCCATAGAGAGTTTGATAGCCGATAGCAATGTTGCTATGACCGATAGTGTTTAAATAAAGGGACTGGTAGCCCATGGCCGTATTATTATTGCCAGTCATGTTTGATAACATGGAATAAAAACCGACCGCTGTGTTGTTACCGCCGGAAGTGTTAGCATAAAGGGCATATACGCCGTCAGCTATGTTTTGATCGCCAATCGTATTGCTAAAAAGAGCATTGACTCCATTAGCGACGTTGCTGTTGCCGGAAGTGTTGTAAAAAAGAGCTTGATAGCCATTAGCGACGTTGCTGCTACCGGAAGTGTTGGTATAGAGAGTATTTGATCCGATAGCCGTATTGAGAGTGCCGGTTCTATTGGAAAAAAGCGATTTATAGCCAATAGCCGTGTTATGATCCGCGGCATTAGTGCTTAAAGTGGCGCTGGACAGCCCTGTCTGATATCCAATAAAGGTATTAGACTGAGCCCCAGACACAATATTCTTCCCTGACTGATAACCGACCTTAGTGTTAGAATCAGTATTATTGAAGTCAATCAGGTCATAGACTTGCAAGGTGTTGTTGGGAGTTGCAGTGCCGATGCCCACTTTGTCGTTGCCAGTGCCGAATGGATCATGCAAAACCACCAAGGTTGAGGTGCCGACCGTCAGATTGCCGGTGGTAGTGGCGTTGCCATCTATGCTCAAATTTCCGCCGTAGTGCCCTGATCCTTGAGTAAACAATCCTCCCGTGGTAGAGGCATAACTTCCCACATACAAAGAATCCGTGGTAGTCACGCCGCCGCTGAAAGTGGAAGTGCCGGTGATGTTTAGGTGGGCATTGACTGTCAGTTGCTGGTTGGCGGCTAAAGCGGCAAAATTGCCGTAGAGCAGGGCCTTAGCTTTGTCTCCGGCGGTATCAGTCCTGTCTTGATTGTCCACATAAAAAGCATTGGAGCCGACTTCATAGGCGCCGGCGTAATAACCCAAGGCCACACTGCCTGAAGACCCATTATTATATAACGCTTTTTCGCCAATACCAACGTTATTACTGCCACTGTTATTATTAGAGAGAACTAAATAGCCAATAGCGATATTACTACTGCCAAGCGAACTATTAATTAAAGCACTCCCGCCGATACCAATATTTAAACCGCCTTCTGTGTTATTCATTAAAGCGCTGCTTCCGATAGCGACATTGGTACTGCCAAGAGTATTGGAGTTAAGAGCACTACTGCCAATACCCACATTACCGATTCCGCCGGTATTACCAAGTAAAGCATTCAGGCCAACAGCAACATTGGAATAGCCGCTCGTATTGGAAGAAAGAGCCTCTGATCCAATACCCACATTACCAGTGGCATCAGTAGTACCAGCCGTAGAACTGGAAAATCCGGCCAAATATCCTAAAAAAACATTCCACTTGGCGCCAACCACTACGTTTTTCCCGGCTTGGTAACCTATCCTAGTATTGTAATCTGCATAATCAAACTCAATATAATCAACCGCATGAAAACTGCCGGTCGTCGTCACGCTGTTTAAAGTCATGCCCGCGCTGGCATCCAAAGCTAAGAGTTGGCCGGCCGTAGCGGTGGAAGTCGCTTCAAAGCCGTCTACTGTATCGGTATTGAAAGCATACGGAGATGAGGTTATCCTTTTCCTTGGAGAAAAAGTTTCTTCAAATGATCCGTCTCCATTAGCATCGAATCTGACTTGAAGATACAAATTATTATTGTTGAATATGCTGGCGGTCAACGCGGTGGAAGTTCCTAAGGCAATAGAAAAGACTCCGTCTGTAATGGTTACAGCTCCGGCGGTGGTAGTGGCAGTCCAGGTTTCCGTCCATTGGACTGAGCCTGCTGTGGGATCATTGTAGATTTCAAACATGAAGCCATAACTGCCGTCAGCGACTGCAGTGCCGGCCGTAGAGGCGATCTTCCCTTGGTAATTCAGCTGGCGGTTGATGCCAGCAGCGGCTTGGGTGGATGAAGCTAAATTCAACAAGACCCAAGCCGCTAGGAATACTATGGGCACGACAAGTATAAATAATGCCAGAGCAAACCTTTTAAAAGGCTGGCGATGGCTATATTTTTCAATTGTGAGGAAAGAAGACATGGTTATTTTTTAATCATGTTTTTACGTAAAAACCTTACCAAATCTTCTTCAAAGACGCGGTAAGTTTTGTAGCCTACTTTGGCGGCTGGAAGCTGGCCAGCGCTGATCCAACGATAAACTGTCTTAAAACTGACTTTCATTAGCTTTGCTACTTCGTTGATTGTGAGAATTTTGCCGGACATCCGGCTTTTTGGCTAAATCTAGATATGCCCGCTGTTTTCTAGGAAAAACGGACAAATACATCCTTAAAGTTATTATACTTAGTAATGTCTTTAATTGTCAAGAATAAGTTATCAACAGGCATCAATTAATAAATATTTGACTATTATATAATACTGATAAGGTATAATTTAGATAAATTGATATATAATAATACCTTAAAAATATATTATTTTATATAAAAGATATATTTTTGTCTATATTTTCTCTAAATATATATATTATTGTCTTTAATTGACAAATTATCCAAACTTGCTTTCCTTTTCATTTTCCTCGGTTTTTACTCCTTTTTCCGCTTCTTTATTAATCTTTTCTGCTGTTTCTTCCAAAGAAGAAGTTTCCTGAACAAATGGAGCTTCAATTTTCTTTTCTTGCTCGCCTGTCCCAGCCTCTTCCAAATTAATATCCTTGCCCACAATCTCATCGGTCGGTTTCCGGCTCAGATCCAAGTTTTCACTGCGATAAGGAGAAAATCCTTCCTTGTCCGCAGTCAAGTAATATACATTATTGCCAGCCAAAAATCCGTACCGGCCGTAACGGTCGGTCACCTGGGCTTCCAGCATTTTATTATACTCCGGCGAAAAAATCCTGGTTACCACCCTGCCAAGAGGTTTTTTCGCTTTTTTAAAATACACCACGCCCCAACGCTTGGGTTTTTCTCCCCAAGCCAATCTTCTAAACAACAAATAGAGAGAGAGGTGGAGGATCACAAGCAGGCCCATGGTTAAGACCGGGGAGACGATGAAGGAAATAATGGAAGCAATGGGACCGATAACACTCACATTCCTTCGTAAATTTTTCCAGAAATGGCGGCTTAAAACCTGCCTATCGGTAAGAGTCGCGTCTTCTTGGTCCAAAGGAATATTGACAATGATTGCTCCAGCCTGGTCTTGCGCTACGGAAATCGTTTCTCCGGTATATACGTCTGTATACTTGTTTTCCTCCCTGACATTCTTTAAAATCTTTGAAGGAAAATCCAATCCCGGCTTATTGGCTTCCAGATAATATTCACCGCTTTCCACTAAAAAGCTGTAACGCCCTTTTTGGTCAGTAACTCTCGACTGGAGCAGTTTACCGCTAGTTTTGTCGTAAAGGCGGACTACGGCGAGATCAATGGGATTCTTGGTGATGGAATTGTAAACCACGCCCCAACCCTTCTTTTTCTTTCGTAAAATCCAAGCAAGCGGTTCTGTGAAAATGAACTGGAGATAACGGACGAAATTCCACCAAGGGATGCCGGTAAAGACAGTAAAAAATGTAAAGGCCGCTAATCCCGGACCAACATAACGGGTATTAATTTCTGCTACTAAAGGATTGCGCCAGAGCGCTTGGAACAAAGCAAAAAATTCTGCCAAAGGATCTATGCCCTCAGACAAATCAATGTCAAAATTAACAATGTTATTTTTAACCGAGATTTTTTGCCGGCGGACACTGTAGCCATCCGCTTTTATTTCCAACTCATACTCGCCGTTAGGCGCCATGAAGCCGTAGTGGCCGGAGGTCGTGGTAAGAACCGGATTATCCATGCCTGAACTAAAAAATAATTCTCCGTTTTGTTTAAGATAGGCTTGGGCGCCTTTAATTCCGGTTTTGACCAGCTTTCCGGCATATATCTTTCCCCAGGGAGCCACTTTAAAATTTATCCTCTTTGCCGCCACAGTCTCATCCTGATAAACCGTGGTAATGGTCAAAGTATAATCTCCGGCTTTTTCCGGCACTGCCAGAGTCGTCTGGTAAACATCTTGGCGATCATCCGGAGACAGGAAATAATTCTCGCCGTTAAAACGGACGGCGATCAGAGAAACTGGCTTGGGCAAAAGACTGCGGATGGCTTTGACAGTCAGGTTATATCCGGATAAAATCCAAAGCTGATTCTCATTATTCACCTCTATCTCCAATCCGCCGCTGTTGACAAAAAAATTGAATTTCGGACTTTGTTCTGTTTGCTGGCATTCCGGACAAAGCTCCGGCTCTTCCTCTTTGGTGGGAATGGCGGAAACGCAGCCGCACGACATAGTCTCGCTGTTGTTGTAATTGACAAAAACCGCATAACTGTAAGCCGTGCCGTTAACTACGTCCGTATCTGCCAGGCTTTGGCCTAAACCGCTGTATACGGTCCGGCCTTGAGATTTATTCAATTGGCAAACCGCGTCTTTCTGCCATTGGACGCTGTCTAAATGGAAAATTCCCTCTTGATTGACCGGGTTAGTCCAAGCAACATCCACTCTTGCATCGCCGGCGGAGATATTCATGTTTTCCGGACAATATCCCCGGCCCGGCTGAGGCGTTCCGTTTATGCACAAACCAGAAGAATATTCGCCATAGCTGTTTTTAACAAAAATCTTGTATTGATAATTTTGGTTATTAGCCAGTCCTGAGCCATTAAAAGAAGATTGCCTGCCTGCCAAAAGAATCTGGCCGTCCGTTTCCCTAGCCGAATTGCAATCTCCTGATGGCCGAATGAGACGGATATCGCCAAAGGAAAAATCCACGCCTGGATTGTCCTCCGGGTTGGACCAGGAAAGATTCAATCTTTTGTCAGCTGGAAACACAGCCAGGCCGCCGACCTCAGACACAGTTCTCTGCGCGCTGTCAAAAACGCCGCTGGAACAAGCATTAAGGCTGTTGCAGACAAAAGCCGTGTACCAATATGCCTGGTCTCTTAAAATCAAAGGGTCTGTTAAAAAATCTTTTTTTTCGCCGTCATAAAAACTCTCTCCCTGAGTCGGACTGGCGGGCGGGCTTTGCCGGCTTCGACGTATAATAACTCTGGCAATATCCTCCCCTTCCGGATACGTGATTCTTATCTCCGCTCCTTTGTTAATCGGATCAACGGCAATAGTCGGGTTCCTTACCAGACAATTGGCGAGGAATGAACCGCCGTAATTACTTCTTTCATATGAGCCGGAAACAGAGCGGACATAATACCGGTAGGTTTGGCCGACAATTAAACCATTTAAAACCACCGAATGATTAATGCCGGGATTCCCGTTAATAATATTTTCGTGGTCGGAATTTATGCCATAACCCAATTCTGTGGAAGCAGACTGATCTGTTATCTGTGTGGCTCCCCCGCCTGTCGTCACTAGTTGTGTCCGCCAAGTAATCGCCACTTGGCCGCAATCCTGGGCCATACTGCCCAAAGCCGGGACGATCTGAAGCGTGGTCACCGGAAGCGCGTTATTATTGTTGCCGACAATCGGCGGACTGCCTCCGCCCGGTATTGTCGCCGTCACATCAACCGAACCGCTGCTTGTCGCAGCTATGGCCGGCGAGGAGATTAAAAAGAAAAAAACGATTAGAATTTTAAACAAATGCTTCATTATTCTTTTTTCTTTAATTTAAACTTTAACACGACGATGATAATAATCATAATTGCGCCGATCAATAAGATCCTCCAGGGCATTACCCAGAAACTGACTTCCTGAGAAACCAAACGGTCCCTTTTTTCGCCGTATTCAATCTGAACCTGAGCCGTATACCGGCCTAAAGCGAACTGTTTTGTCTCATTCTTTAATTCAAACCAAAAATTTCCCTGGACAGTCTCCCCTTTATTCCAAGACACTTCGAATTTCCTGACGCTCCCGGGCAGGACATGGCTTCCAGCTTCATTTAAAGGCACGGTTTGGGAAACCCGGCCGAACATATTCTTTATTACCAGAAAACCCTGTGGTTTGAGATGGACATTGCCCGCATTCTCCAGCCGAACGTAAAAATCCACTGGCAGATGAGAATATATTTTTGGAAAAACCAGATTGAATTCAGCCAGAGAGAGTTTTTCCGACGCCTGGCCTTTGACCTTGAGCAGAACCAGGTTGGCTATCTGGCTAATAACACTCACTTGGTTGGCTGGTTTTTTTGGATCGGAAATTTCCCAAGTCACGGCCACATAATATCCGCCTACATCCGCGGTTTTAGGAATTGTAACGACCAGTGGCGCTTCCACAGTTTCGTCCGGAGCCAAGGCTACCGCATTTAAAGGCAGGGCGAACCAATCCGGAGCCTGTGATCCTATTTTTGACGGCAAAATACTCGCTCCTCCGTTTTCACCTTTAGGTTGGAAAACTTTGACATAGCCTTTTAGATATATGTCTTGGTCTGTTTCGTTGTATATTTTGATCTTCGTTTGGATGGTTTCCCCGGGATTGGCTTCCAATTCCATAATTGAGGGGGAAATCGTTGCGGCGTTTGCCAAATACGGCAGGAAAAGAAAACCGCAAATTAAGAATATGTATTTTTTCATAATTAAAAGTTAGCGGTAGCGGTGAAAGTAATGGTCGTGCTGTAAGAACCGGTAGATTCAACGCCACTCATATTAGCAATATAATTAACATTAAAAACCGTGGCATTAATGGCGCCTGAAGAACTGACGATCTGGTTTCCACTGCTGAATGCATAGCTTCCAGCGGCGTTATACGGCGAGCTCGCAGAAGCGACCGGCGATGAACCACTGCTTAAAATAACGTTGAATCCAAACTGGCTGGTGCCGGCTGCAGACGGGGTTGCCACAGCTCCAACAGCTGTAATTGAATTACTCCCGGAACAGGTGGCGCAGGCCAAAGTGCTGCCAGAAAAGGTCGCACTGACGCCGGAAGACGAATTGGTCTGAATCGTTAAAGTATGCGAGCCCTCTTTGGTCACTGTCCTGCTTAATTCGCCCAAATTAACAGAGGCTGAACCGACACTGAAAGTAAGGCTGTTTTCCTTCTGCATTTCTCTGAAACCGGCCCGGGATGAATAGTTGGTGGAGCTGGCTCGGCCGATGGCACCCTCACCAGCGGTTTCATCAAGTTCATAATTGGCTGAGGCCGAATTCTCTGTTCCGCCCTCGGAAATAGTATCCGCCCAGATTTGGTAATTGCTGGAATCCATCTTGGCTAAAATCATGGTCGGACCGGCGAATAAGGCGGCTGAAATTAAGATTAAAATGATTTTTCGACGTTTGTTTTTCATTGTTGAATATGTTTTAGAAATGATTAATACACGCAACTATCATTATTGATTATAGCAGACGGATCATAGTTTGTCGCAGTTGGATCCATGCAACCTGAAACAACTATTTCTTCCGCTATCGGCTCTTCAAAAACCGGCTCTGCTGGTATTTCTGACAGAGTTTCCGCGGGCGTTTCCGGGGGAGTTTCCACCACCGGCTCCGGACTAACCACTGGATAAGTACAGCTGCCGTCGTCAATCGTGGCTTGCGGATTGTAGCTTACCGCTCCATTATCCATACAGCCAGTAACTGCTTCGCTAATACCCGCCACTTCGCCATTAACCGCTAAAGCCAGCCAGTCAAATTCAATATCTGAAGGCGCTTCGCCGATAATCGCTAGACGGAAGCCTCTGACTGACTTATCAATCACCGCATATCTAATGTCTGCTAAACTGCTCAGGGTGGCGATAATCTTCGGCACCTTGCCATATTCCCGTTCAAATATCACTTCCGTGGAAGTCGCTCCTCCCTTCATTTTAACCGTCCCAGCCGTATCCTTGTCCACTGTCAAATGATCCTTAAATTCCACTTCTTTGCTAAACACCGCCTTAGCCTCAAAATCCGCTTCGCCATAAACCGTAATCGTGCCGTAGAAAGTGGCGGATGAACGGACGGAAAGCAATTCTAAATCATTGCTGACTGCAATAGACGGATTCTCCGTCTGGCTCAGAACCGCCAATAAACCGTCTGTCGTAGAAGCTCTTTGTTCAAGAGAATTAATCCGGCCTTTCAAAAGTTCTACCTCAGAAATATTGGCCGCAATATTTTCTTTAAGCGTAGTCACGGTTTCCACCAGATCTGTGTCTGCCAAGACTGCGGAAAGATCTGCTGCTTGTTTCTGCAATTCTTCAATATTCGCGGTGTTAGTCAGAAGAGAAGCTTCCAATTCCTTGTCTTTTACTTCCAGACTGTTTATGGTAATGGAATATTTGGCATCGAAGAGAGTAAGAAGAGGATCCACCACGTTCTTTACCTCGC
>CAYIIA010000010.1:0-14486 GCA_964363385.1 uncultured Gammaproteobacteria bacterium | reverse complement strand
GGAGGACGGAGATGACAGCGAGATGGATTAGGCGGTTTTTGAACATAATGGCATTATATCATCTTTTGACATGGGATAAAAGTTTTGTTAGGGTGGAATTAGAGAGGAGGGTTTGGATATGGGAATACGGATCAGAGAACAGACAGCCATTAAGTGCGACCATTGCCTGTGTCATGAAGCAAGCTGGGAAAATGAAGGGCCGACAGTCTTTCTGGCCCGGATGCAAAATAAAGGATGGCGATGGGAGCTTGGAGGCGAAAAAAACAGTGGCAAAGAAACCGCTCGGAGCTATTTTCTTTGCCCAAAACACGCGGAAGGAGTCCCGGGATGATAGGCATGAATGAAGAAATGAAAAAATATATGATTTCCTGCGATTGCAACGGCTGCCATGAGACTCTCCACAGCTTTCCAGGAGAAGACCTTGCAGGCTTGGTAGACAGGGCGGAAGGGCTCGGATGGTTGGTCCATATGGACAGCAACACCTGTTATTGTCCGGGTTATGTCCCGGATGCGGCCTAGACGATTAGGCATTACTCCCCGACCCGGCTCGGGGATATTTTTTTACAATAAATCGATCCCCTTCCTTAATCTCGCTAAAGTTTTTTCTTTGCCTAAAACGTCTGCCAGTTCAAACGGCGACGGAGATTTGTCCAGTCCGGAAAGAGCGGTGCGCATAGGCCAGAGCATCTCGCCGTTAGACAACCCCTTTTCTTTAATGAATGCGATTAAATGATTTTCCAAATCCTTAGCTTCCCATTGGCCGGAATATTTTTCCAGTTCAGTCGAGATTAAAATCAAATTCTCTTTGATCTTTTCTTTTTCAACGTTCTTCCAGATCAGAAGGGACGGATCATATGGGATTTCCTGGAAAATGAATTGTATCCCCTCCCCCATTTCATCTAATCTGGAAATCCGTTGCTGTTCCAGAGCAAAGATTTTCGGATTGAATTCCACTCCAGGATAGTTCTCCTTTAAATACGGCAGAGCCGTTTTCTGGAATTCAGCTGAAGGCATTTTTTTAAGGTATTCCCGGTTCATCCAATCCAATTTCTCCCGACTGAATACGGCCCCGGCTTTATGGACTTTAGTCAAGTCAAAAGATCGGATCAATTCAGCCAAAGAAAAGATTTCCTGTTCTGTGCCCGGATTCCAGCCCAGGAGAACAATGTAATTAATCAAAGCTTCAGGCAGATAGCCTTGCTTCAGATAATCTTCCACAGCTACGTCTCCCTGTCGTTTGGAAAGTTTGGTTTTATCCGGATTCAAGATTAAAGGCAGATGGATGAACTGAGGCGTTTCCCAGCCGAAGAAAAGATACAGCAGGATATGTTTGGGCGTGGAAGGCAGCCACTCCTCTCCCCGGATGACATGGGAGATCTGCATGAGATGGTCATCCACCACCGAAGCCAGATGGTAAGTGGGAAAGCCGTCGGATTTCAAGATTATCTGGTCGTCTATCTCTTTGGTTTCAATCTTAATTTTCCCTCTGATCCAATCGGTGAATTCCAGTTCCTGGTTTTCCGGCACTTTCATGCGGATGACATATTTTTCTCCGGCTTCTTTTTTTTCTTTAATCTCCGCTTCAGTCAAATGCCGGCAATGCCAGTCGTATTTCGTCGGCTGGTGGGAAGCTTCCTGCATTTTCCTCAAACTCTCCAATCTTTCCGGAGAACAGAAACAAGGATATGCAAAACCATCATCCAAAAGCTTCTGGGCGTATTTCTGGTAAATATCCAGCCTTTTAGACTGCGTGTAAGGCCCAAAATGGCCCTTTTCCGAGGTTTTTCCTGTGGAGTCGAGGATTACGCCCTCGTCAGGGTTAAGGCCTGTCTGAGCCAGGGTTTTAAGGAGGCTCTCCACCACTCCCTGGACTTCCCTAGCCTGGTCTGTATCTTCAATCCTTAAGATGAAATCCCCTTTCTGCTGCCTGGCTAGAAGGTAGTTGTACAAAGCCGTGCGGAGTCCCCCGATATGTAGGTACCCGGTGGGGCTGGGCGCGTATCTTACTCTGAGTTTGTTTTTTGAGAAAAGCATTGTTGGTGTTTTTTTATGATTTCCGATGAGTTCCTGATCTCCCCTCCCTGCGTTATCTGAAGTATCTGCTCACAGCCACGACTATTTGTTTTTCCATTTTTCCTTGAGGATTAAAAAGGTGAATTTAACGGTCGCATTGTATATCCTGCCTATCCGGGAAGGCTGGGAAACGAGGCGGAAAAGCCATTCCAACCCCATTGTTCTCATGATCTTCGGCGCTCTTTTAATTCTACCAGAAAGATAGTCAAAAGTCCCGCCTAGGCCGATGGCTGCTTTGACCGAAGGGATTGAAGAAAGATTTCTTTTGATCCACTTCTCCTGCTTCACTTGAGGCAAGGCGACAAAAAGGATATTGGCTCGGCTTTCCCGGATTTGTTCCAGGATTTTTTCTTGGTCTGAAAAACGGAGATCAGCGTCCAATTTTCCGCCTGAAGAAAAATCGACGGTTCTTTCCGGGAATTTTTCCCGGACTTTTTCCGCAGTCCCCTCTCCTCCCAAAAGGAAGATTTTTATTTCATCTTCCTTTGAGGTTAAAAGTTTTTCCGCCAGGTCTACGCCCGTTACTTTGGTTAATTTCTTTCGGTAAAGGAATTCAGAGGCCCAGACCAGTCCGGATCCGTCGCAAGTGTTTATTTCGTTTCCGTTTAAGATATCTTTGAATTCCCGGTCTTTCTGCGCGGCGACTACGAATTCCGGATTGACAGTCGCCAAAAGATGCTGGTCTTCTTGGCCCAGCCATTTTGAAATGATTCCAATTGTCCCAGGAAGATCTATTTGGCTGATCTCCACGCCTAGGATGGATATTTTCATTTGACTAGATAGTTGATTATCATCTCAACCTGGCTGGAAGCGGATCCAGCGTCTTTGAAAGAGACTAGGCCGAAAACATCTTCTTTGGCAAATCCCAGATTTATTTGGTAGTCAGCCAGGTTTTCCTTGATTTGGAAGTCCGCTCCTTTGAGCTTGTCTTGGTAGTAGGCGGCTATCTGTTCCTTGGTCTGGCCGACACTATCCCAAGAAAGAGAGACCGTCTTGATTTCCTCCGGGTTGATGTTTTCCAAGGATTTTTTTAAATCTTCGGCCGTGAAGTTTTTAGGGATTTGGGAATCATTGAAAGTTTGTCCTAGTTTGGTTTTCAGGTCATTGGACAGATAATCCAGCAAGGGATTAACCAGCCAATCCGGGAGAGCGTCTACCAAGGTTAAAATCTTTTTTTTTCCTTCGTCTGTCTGAACCTTGATTTCGGCCTGATCCAATTGGTAAATAGCCAATTCCTTAGGAAAGTCTCCGGGCAAAGAGTCCACTTGTTTAATGACCGGCCCGATGATCATTCTTAAGGTGAAAAAAATGGCGGCCAGGATTACAATCAAGGTTAAAACCAAACCTAAGAACAATTTAAGGCAGGAATGTTTTTTAGGCTTGGAATATTCTTGCGGAAAATGCATTTCCGGCTCTTCTTTGTCTAATCTCATGGCTTTAATTTAACAAAATCCGAGATTTTTGGCAATTGACAAGGTTTTTTGGATTTGGTATATTCAAAGTGGTGGTTCTAACCGAGACCACTATAGCACTCTCCAAACCGGTCGAGAACGAACGTAGTAACGTAGTACGGTCTCGACCGGACCATTACCTCTCCGCCTTTACGGTGTAGAGAGTTAACATACCCTCCTTAAAGACGGACAGACCCCGATCTCTATCTGGAGATCTGTCCGGACAATCCAGGGCTGGGATCGCACTCTCTCCCTTGAAGATCTTCCTCCACGGAAGGGTAAAGGTGGTTTCCACCATGTATACAGCTTAAAGCGCAGGCTTCATCTCCTCTCGCGCATCCGCCTGTATCCCGGTAGAGACCGCCTCAACAATCCCGAGGACTTGGCAACGGCTCAAGTCCTCTTTTATTTGACAAGGATTATCTATATGGTATATACTTTGGTTACACATCTCGTTTCGCGGCCGGAGTTTCTGCTCCTGGCAATAGTGCCAGCGGGTGGCAGATTTCGGCCAAAACATCCCTTTCATCCTCGGGATGGAAGTTCCCCCCGATGGCCTCTGTCCTGGCTAATCGCCTGCCTGCAACCCTACTTTGCCGGACGGAGGCCATCCCATATAATCCTGAACGTCAGGATTTTTTCTTTGCTTAATCTTATTTTTTTGGTATAATGGGAGATATGAAAATAATTCTCAAATTAGCGGTTTTTTTCTTTGCCATCTTCTTTTCAGGAAGCTTGGTTCAGGCGGCTGAATTCGATCCTAGCTATCTCATCTCAGATACGGAAATCGCGGATTACAACGCTATGAGCATGACAGAAATAGACGGCTTCCTTAAAAAACAGGAAGGCACATTAAAGAATTACCTCTGCGTGGACAAAGAAGGGAATTTCAAGACAGCCACCCAGACTTTTGCCGAGACCTCCTTGAATTGGATGATCAATCCGAAATATCTTTTGGTTTTGGTCCAGAAGGAGCAGAGTCTGCTCTCAGACACTTCTCCGACTCAGGGGCAGTATGACCGGGCGACTGGTTATGGCTGTCCGGATTCCGGCGGTTGCGACGACCGTTGGAAAGGATTTTACAAGCAAGTCAATTCTGCCGCGGCCCAGACCAGGTATTATCTGGATCATATCGATGAATTCGGATACAAGCCGGGCGTGGCTTATAATATCGACGGAACTATGGTGACGATCAAAAATACAGCGACCGCCGGGTTGTATAATTATACCCCGCACATCCATGGCAACCAGCTTTTCTGGAATTTATGGAATAAATATTTTGCCAAGAAATGGCCGGACGGCGCTCTCTTGAGAGATGAGGTAGCTACTAAGACATATTTTATTGAAGACGGCAAAAAAAGGGAAGTTGTTTCCAAGGCGGTCTTTGCCTCCCGTTTTGATGAGGAAAAAGTAGTGACAGTGAGCCCCGGCGATCTTAATCTGTATGAGAACGGCGCGCCTATAAAATACCTCAATTTTTCTTTATTAAAGGATTCTTCCGGAAGCATATATATGATTGTGGATTCCCGGAAAAGAAGGATTGAAAGTCCGGAGGTCTTTAAGAGGCTGGGGTTTATGGAAGACGAGGTTATATCCGTCCCGGACAGCGAGTTATCTTTATATGACAATGGAGCGAATATATCCCAATACACGATATATCCGGCGGGCGCTCTTCTGCAAAATACCCTGACTGGAGAAATCTATTATATCCTAAGCAGCCAGAAAAGGTTGGTGGCCAACAAAGAGATCTTGAATTACAATTTCCAGGGATTGCTTATTGAGAAGGTAGCTCCCGCTTCTTTAAACATGTATCCTTCCGGGGACCCGGTGACCCTGCCTGACGGCGAGCTCATTAAAGTAAAAGGCGTAAGCACAGTGTATGTCATTTCCCATGGCAAGCGTTTGCCGATTTTCAACGGTAAGATCTTTGAGAGCATGAAATACAGCTGGGCTAATGTCGTTACAATTTCTCTAAAAACTCTGGAAGTGCATCCTTTAGGCCAGACTATAACCGGCCAATGGTAAATAACTTAAAAATATGTCTCTAGTTTTTGCGGCGATCACCCCCCATCCCCCGATCCTTATTCCGGCAGTGGGCAAAGAGAATCTGGCTCAGATTGAAAAAACAGAAAAAGCCATGAAGCGTTTGGAACAGGATCTTTATGCGGCCAAACCGGATGTTGTCGTCATCATCTCTCCTCATGGAGAGGTTCAGGCGGATGCTTTTGTTGTCAACCTAAGCGATGATTACGCAATAAATTTCGAGGCTTTTGGAGATTTTGCCACTAAGATGGATGTTAAGGGCGAGACGATTATGATTACGACGGCTAAGGAAAAGATCGCCAACCGGGTGCCCATAAACATCATTTCCGAATCTAATCTGGATCATGGCGTAGGCGTGCCTTTCTTTTACTTGGGAAGACAGCTGGAAAATATCCGTTTGTTGCCCATAAGCTTTTCTCTTTTGGACAGCCAGACTCATTTGGAGTTCGGCAAGGCTTTGAAGGAGGCGATCATGGACAGCGACAAGAGAGTGGCAGTCATTGCTTCCGGGGATCTGTCGCACTGCCTCACTTCTTCGGCTCCGGCGCCTTTCAATCCGGCAGGCAAGGAATTTGATGAAAAATTAATAGACCTTCTTAAAAACCGGGATACGCAGAGCTTGGCTAATCTGGATCATAAATTAGTGGAAGATGCGGCAGAGTGCGGTTTGCGTTCCATCCTCATCCTTTTGGGAATTTTGAATCATATCAACTTTCAGACGGATATTTTGAGCTATGAGGCGCCGTTCGGCGTGGGGTATCTGGTGGCTGAATTGAAATTAGAATAAGGAGACCGTTTTAAAACCCGGGATCAATCCGGGTTTTTTTTGGCATTAGGGCCTAACAGTTTGAAAAAATATTTCCACATTTCCCCGGTTTTGCATAACTCCTTGGTTTCATTGAGAGCTTTTTCCACAAAAGATTTGGGATGGTCCTTGCAGACCTTAAACACGGCGTTCCTTTTAAATCCAGGGATGCCTAGTTCCCGGATGATTCTAAGGGCAAAATCCTGCCACTCATAAGCCGGGGGTTTGGTGGCTTGCCTTTTTAGCATGATTTCCCTTAGATTTTGCGGACCTTGGTTTTCCATACGGTTATATATCAATTTACCTTAATTATGGATTAAAGGCAATCAAGAAAGGATAAATTAAATCTATTTGACTTGATTTTTCTTTTATAACATAATATAATAAAGAGCTATGTTAAACATCATTACCCATCCGAATCCAATTCTAAGGAAAAAAGCGCAAAAAGCGCCTAACCCCCTAGATCCGGAAATCCAAGCTCTGATTCCGGAAATGGTTAAGATTATGAAGAAATCAGACGGTGTGGGTTTGGCGGCTCCTCAGATAGGCCAGAGCATCCGTTTGGTCGTGGTCAGCCATAAGGACGGAGATTTAGTCCTAATCAATCCTCAGATTATCAAGAAATCAATCCTTAAGGATTGGGATGAGGAAGGCTGTCTTTCTGTTCCCGGCAAATCCGGAGAAGTTAAAAGGTGCAAAAAGATCAAGGTCAAATTCGTCAATGAGAAGAATTTTCCGCGCATGTTCACGGCCATTGGTTTGTTAGCCAGGGTCATCCAGCATGAGGTGGATCATCTAGACGGCATCCTTTTCATCGATAAGGCTAGGAAGATCAGAAACATATGATTGCCAAAGCAGTCTTTTTCGGCACGCCGGAATTTGCGGCGCCTTTTTTAAATTCCTTAATCTTAAATTCCTCCTTTGAAGTCGCTTTAGTTGTAACCTCTCCGGACAAGCCGGTGGGCCGGAAACAAATCCTCACTCCCCCTGTTGTCAAGCAGATATCTTTAGAAAACCAGATTCCAGTCCTTCAATCCGAGGATCCCGAAGATTGGGAAAAAGAAATCAAAAAAATACTCCCGGATTTCTTGGTGGTCGTGGCTTTTGGAAAAATAATCCCTAAGGGCGTTTTAGATCTGGCCAAAGGAGCCGTTAATGTCCACCCTTCCCTTTTACCTAAACTTCGAGGCGCCTCCCCGATACAATCCGCTATTTTGCAAGGCTTGGACAAGACAGGGATAACCATCATGCTCATGGATGAAAAAATGGACCATGGACCCATTCTAAAACAAGAAGAGGTAATCCTTAAAGGGAAAGAGACTAGTGAGTCTTTGCATAACGGCTTGGCTCTGAGGGGCGTGCCTTTGTTAAAGCAGGTGCTAAAAGACTTTTCTTCCATCACCCCCATGGAACAGGATCATAGCCAGGCGACTTTCTGCAAGACTATTAATAAAGAAAGGGCGAAGATAGTTTGGAGCAAGCCGGCAGAAGAGATTGAGAGGCAGACCCGCGCTTTTTTCCCTTGGCCTGCAACTTGGACGGCTCTGGACGGCCAGAGACTGAAGATCTTTCCTTTTGTAAAAATAATCACGGAAAACAAAAAACCCGGAGAAATATTCTTCTCGGGAAAAAGCATGGCTGTGGGTTGCGGGAAAGACTCCTTGGTTTTAGACAAGATCCAAATGGAAGGAAAAAAAGAAATGGCAGGAGATGCTTTTTTAAGAGGCTACTCCGTGGTCGGAAAAACTCTCTCCTGATTCCCCATCGCCAACCCCAGGATCAGGATTAAAACCAGATCCAGATACATTTCCGGACGCATGAAGTAATTGGTGTAGATGGACATGACGACGACGAAGCTTAGATACGCAAAGAGCATGACCGAGCCCAGGCTTGTTTTTTTTGTGGCCCAAGAGTAACTGAAGCCAAGGATTAATCCTAAGAAGACGGCGGCTAAGACGATTCCCAGGTATCCGAAATCCGCCCAGAAATTGAACAGGAACGTGGCCGTGACCCACCAGGGCAGGAACATGGCTTTCCAAGGGATAATAACGTCGAATTCTTTCAAATGGACCAGTTTAAGAGCCGGATCCAGCGCAGAGAGAGAATATGTTCCGAAATAGAAACGATTTTCCGTGAAGGAAAAGAAATCCGTGGCCCGCATCATGGCCTGGAGATTGAAGGATGGAATCAAGTAGAGAGGAATAAGGAAATTATATCGTTCCGGCACTTTTATTTGCGACAGATCCGCTAGATATGTGAAGGGCGTGTATTCAATGTCTGAATAGTAATCTTTGTAGGTGATGTACTGCCTGACGGCCGGGATGCTTACAGAAACGGTTAAGACTGAAATAACGGCGATTAAGGCCGAGAGGATCGTTTTTTTGAAAGAAATCTTTTTTAGGGAGATTATGAGGTAGGAAAAGAAGCAGAGCAAGATCGTGATGACAATGATCAGCCTTGAGGCATACAAGGAGAGCAGGAAAAAACCTAAAACAATATCTGAAACCAGGAATAATCTTTTCCACCATTGGATCTTGGAGATGGCAAGATAAATAAAGGCTAGCGGAATGAAGATTCTTGGCAGTAAGGAAGCATATTCCCACAAACCAAACACTTCTCTGTTGATAATAAACCTCATCTTGTCCGGAATCGTGGAAAGGATAGGCAGGGTGCCGAAACGGTTGAAAATGTAATAATTAGCGCCAAGGCTCAGTAAAGTCAAAACCGATAGGGCGATCATGGCTAGCCATCCATTTATTCCCCACTCTTTTCCTTCATCTTTGAATCTTTTGGAAAAATATTCCTTGGTTACTTTGTAGATCAAGTAAAAGAGGACGAAAAAACAGATCAGGACAAGCCAGAATTTATTAGTGAACGGCTCTTCATACGGACTTAGCCTTAATTGGGCCAGGGAGACGGCTAGGGCCCAGAGGGAGAACAACAGATGTTCAAAAGAGAACTTTTCCGGACCAAAAAAGTAGATCGATCCGAAAGCGGCTCCGATGATGGCAAAAACAATAGCGAGGATCATTTTAAGAAATATTTCAGGGCGCTGAGGAAGAAGCGCCATTGGTTTTTTAATTTCATTTCCTGGCCGAAACTTTGTCCGCCATAGTGGATGATCTCGGCTTCTGCAAGATAATATATTTTAAATCCATTCCTTTTGGCTCTCCGGCAGAAATCCACTTCTTCGAACCAAAGGAAGAACCTTTCATCAAACATCCCTACTTTATCCAAAACCTCCTTTTTAACCATCATGAAAGCGCCCATGACTTGATCCACCTCCTGGCTTTTATCATAATTAAAATCCTTAGCCAGATAATGATCCAAAGATTTGAAATGGAAGAATTTAGGCAGTTTGGAAAGGATGAGGAGGATATTCAAGAAAGTGGGGAATCTCCTGACAGATGGCTGGATGGTCAGATCCGGATTTAAAATTTTGCATCCCAGGATTCCAATCCCTGTATCCATTTCCTTCAAGCATTTTTCCAGAGTTCCATCCAGAATTTCTGTGTCCGGGTTCAGAAAAAGGATGCAGTCCCCTTTTGCTTCTTGTATGCCTTGGTTATTGGCTTTGGCAAAGCCGAGATTTTTTTTGTTTTTAATCAATTTTGCCTCGGGAAAATCCTTTTCCACCATTTCCTTGGTTCCATCTTTGGAATTATTGTCTACGACAATTATTTCAAAATCTTCCTTAATGGATTCCAAACATTTCTTAAGGAGTCCTTTCACATTCCAGGAGACGATGATTATGGATAATTTCATAGAGTAATTATACACGGATTTTGGATAAAAAAACACCCCTCTTTCCGAGGGGTGTTAGAGTAGAGTCTTTTATAATCCGCCAGCCACAGTGGTAAGAACCGCTTCAGCTGTGGTAATAGCCGCCCCGGCTGTGTAGGAAATTGTGGCCGGAGCAGTCCGGACGTTGCTTTCCACAAAACCGTTGGCAACCATATTAGCGGAGTTGATCAATCTCTTCAAACCGCCGGAAATGTAGTAGGTATCCACAGAGCCGGTCCATTTGATCAAGGCGCCGTCAGGATACGCCGAAGTGGAGGTTAAAGCTGTTCCAGCAGTATCGTAGTCAACAGAGAATCCAGGCTGGACGTTCTTAATCTTCTTGGACCAATCTGTTCCGAAAAGAGTTTCAGCGACGGTGGCGCTCTCTAATTTATGGAGTTTTCCGCCATTGGAAGCTACGTATATTCTCGGGCTGTTGGTGAATTTCACTAATAATCCGGCTCTCATCTTCACATGATTGGCTTCGGAAATATTGTTGAATTGTTCCATAGTGATCGTAGCAACAGTCAAAGTCGTATTGCCGAATTTAACACCTGACCAATCTCCGCTGTACCAGGACCAGAAAATATCTGAGTTCGGGAAAAGGTGTTTCTTGCCGGCTGCGTCCATGAAGTATACGGCAGAGCTGTTAGAGGTTTTAATAAGATCGCCATATGTCTTGGTGCCTAAAACCTGAGGAATCAAAGGAGGAACGACCGGAGGGATGTATCCGCCGCCTCCGCCGGTGTTTCCAGAACCATTACCGGAGCTGATGTTAATAACAAAATGAACGGTGGTAATATTACCAGCTGCGTCAGTAACCGTAAATGTCCAAGAACCATTCCTGATCAAAGCTTGGGTGGAAATAAAACTAATGGTTTCTGTTCCGTTGTTCATGACTGAAGTGACTGAACCTTCCGCATCTCCGAAAGTAATGACTGCCGGAGAAGTGTAGGTAGCGCCTTCAGTGACACCGGTAATCCAAGGAGCGTTAGTGTCATTAATAGTTTCTGTAGTCGCTAAATATATGTTTGCGCCTTTAACATAGTAAGCATAACGGCTACCTAACAAGACGGCCGGGTTTGATCCGGAATCCACCACCAAAGCAGAGCTGAAGCCTAATCCAAGATCTTCCTTGTACTTCACATTGCCGGAAGAAACATAACCCACGCCGATGGTGGAACCATTGACGGCCACGGAAGCCTGGGAACCGCCTAAGGCAGTCACCGTGGTCTTGGTCCAGGAGTTATCAGCAGTCACTTTGGCGTCATATACAGAAGCGTTGTCCATGACATAAACAATATGAGCATTGTTTGAAGCGTCTAAAGCCAAACTATTCTTGTTAATGACTCCAGTGGAGTTGTAGCTCAACTTCTCTGAGAGAGAGTTGCCTTCTACGGCATTGGTGACCACTTTGACATACATCGCGTCAGTCAGAGGATCTCCGACGAACGCAGTGTAAAGACAAGTAATGTGGTATTTGCCGTTTGAATCAACCTTAACAACCGGGTTGGTGTAATTTTTAACAATACCACCATCCAAATCCCCGTCCAAAATCTTGGTGGAAACAAAATCATTGGCATAATATATATCCGTGTAAGTCCCGTCGTTTAGAGAGTAAGCAATATGGGTCTTGTTTGAAGCGTCAGTGTCAATAGTGGCGTAGTTGCCAACTCCCACGGTTGCAGGAGCAGAAACCACAGAACCGCTTACATTGACATACATGACATTGGCTCCGGAGATGTAAACCACATGAGCGATGCCAGTGGAATCTACAGCCACGTCAGGATTGGAACCAACGGCGATTAACACCTCGGCTCCCCTGTTCTTCTTGAAATACACAGAACCGTCTTTTTCATACACGGCAGAGACATTGGCGCCGTTAATATCTGCATCCACATTAATGTTTGTACCGGTATACGTAATCTGGTAAATCTGGCCGAAAGCCGGGGCCGGAGCGGAAATAGTGAAAGTAATAGTTGTGTTGTTGGTGCCGTCAGTCACAATTAAGGTGTAGCTGCCAATTGTGTTGACAGTTGAACCGGAAGTGAAAGCAACTCCATTTAAAGTAGCAGTAGGAACCGCCTCATTATCTGCAAAGGTAATAGTGACCGGAGTGGTGTAGGTAGCGCCGTTAGTAACGCCTGTTACTGTCGGAGCAACGCCGTCAGCAATGACCTGGTCAGTAGCCAGATAAATATTGCCGGCATTCTCGTAGTATGCGTAATGGCTGCCTAAAAGCACTGCAGGATTGGATCCGGCAGAGATTGTTTCAGATAAACCGTATCTAGCTCCAGCATCTTCCTTGTACTTCACATTGCCGGAAGAAACATAACCCACGCCGATGGTGGAACCATTGACGGCCACGGAAGCCTGGGAACCGCCTAAGGCAGTCACCGTGGTCTTGGTCCAGGAGTTATCAGCAGTCACTTTGGCGTCATATACAGAAGCGTTGTCCATGACATAAACAATATGAGCATTGTTTGAAGCGTCTAAAGCCAAACTATTCTTGTTAATGACTCCAGTGGAGTTGTAGCTCAACTTCTCTGAGAGAGAGTTGCCTTCTACGGCATTGGTGACCACTTTGACATACATCGCGTCAGTCAGAGGATCTCCGACGAACGCAGTGTAAAGACAAGTAATGTGGTATTTGCCGTTTGAATCAACCTTAACAACCGGGTTGGTGTAATTTTTAACAATACCACCATCCAAATCCCCGTCCAAAATCTTGGTGGAAACAAAATCATTGGCATAATATATATCCGTGTAAGTCCCGTCGTTTAGAGAGTAAGCAATATGGGTCTTGTTTGAAGCGTCAGTGTCAATAGTGGCGTAGTTGCCAACTCCCACGGTTGCAGGAGCAGAAACCACAGAACCGCTTACATTGACATACATGACATTGGCTCCGGAGATGTAAACCACATGAGCGATGCCAGTGGAATCTACAGCCACGTCAGGATTGGAACCAACGGCGATTAACACCTCGGCTCCCCTGTTCTTCTTGAAATACACAGAACCGTCTTTTTCATACACGGCAGAGACATCCGTACCGTTGATGTCGGCGTCTACGTTGGTGTTTGCGCCTGTGAAGGTCAGTTGGTGGTTGTTAGTGAACAAACCCACGACTGCCTGGGCATTGCTGGAAAAGAATACTCCCCCGGCAATGATCGCTAGCGCAAAAGCGATTAAAGATAGCTTTTTGCTCATATTTTTTAGATTAGTTAGGCTTATTTATTTAAATTTGAATTAAATATATTTTATCTGGAATTTATCTAAATGTCAAGTTAGTATATCCTTAATCTAAAATCTTGTCAAGAGAAAAAAAAGAGGTTCGGAGCTTGACGTACAGCTCCGAACCGTGTTCTAACTTACCGGGTTACAACGTACCGGTCAGACTCGTCTTATATGGTGTGCCTCCAACCTTGAAGAACAGGGTTACGTTGCCTGTCCAGCTTGTAAGGTCAAAGGGCGCGGGAGATTCTCCGTCCGTGGCGTTGGCGCCGTCAAAGGAGAATCCGCAGTCTCCGTCTGAGAGTAATCCGGCTGTGTTCACTTCAATGTATCGCGTATCCATCCCGGCTTTGAATTCCAGGATAACGGCGGTAACGTCAGCCAGTGTGGTTCCTCCTGGCAATCCTGACAAGACCAGTTCCTGGATGGTATGCGTGTGAGCATTGAAGACCATGTCCACGAGCGCTCCATTCTTGGTAAGAGTCATGGTGGCTGCCGGAGGAGGCGTAGCCGAGACTGCGATGACCGCCACACTGCTTGTTACGACTTGCGGTCCGGGTACGGGCCTTGAATCCGTGGCGACGCAGGTGTAGTTGCCGGCGTCGGTGAGTTGGATGGCGGGGAAGATCAGGGCTTGTTCTGTTTTGCCCGGAATATCCGCGCCGTCTTTCTGCCATTGGTAAGTTACTGCTCCTTCGCCGCCAGTTGTCCCGGCCGTCAACACTACAAAGTCGTTTACGGTCGCATTACGGTTTTCCGGATTAATGTTGAACTTCAACTCGTGGTACACGGTGAGATTCGCGGTGTTGGAGTTTACTGACACTCCCTTGGATGAAATCACTATACACACGTAGTTTCCGGCATTACTAAGAGTGACCGGATCCATACCGTAGACGGACGAGTTCGCGCCGTCGATGTTCGTACCGTTGTGTTGCCATTGGTACGCAAACGGCGTGTCTCCTGTTCCTTCCACAGTGAAGGAGTAAGAATCTCCTTCCGTTACCGTGCCCGATGCGGGCTGGGTGGTGATCACGGGGGGGTCGCCGGCAATCATCCTGATAGTTCTTGTGTTGACTTCTACATCACCACAAGCCATCCAC
>CAYIIA010000009.1:2904-14567 GCA_964363385.1 uncultured Gammaproteobacteria bacterium | reverse complement strand
AAGCGACTCTTTTAGGAGGCTACAAGGCCGGGATCATAGACGAAGCCCAGCATCTCAATGTGAATGCGGCCAACGCTCTTTTAAAAGTTCTGGAAGAGCCGACTCAAAAGACAGTCATTATTTTAATAACCGACGATTTAAGCAAATTGCCCAAGACGATCCTTTCCCGCTCCCAGGTCTTGAAATTTCTTCCAGTATCTTCCTCAGAGATTGAATCCCGCCTTTCTGACAAGAGATTGGCCCGCCTGGCGTTTGGAAGGCCGGGAGTGGCGGTTTCCTTTTTGGAAGACCGGGAAAAATTGGAAAGCTATCTAAGCAGAGTGAGGCTGTTTTTTGAAGTCTTGCCCTTGGATTTGAACGGACGTTTTAATTTAATTGAATCTGTAGAGGATGGAGAGGTTCCGGAGATGTTAGGGGATTGGCAGAACGTGTTAAGGGATCTGGTTTTGTTAAAGACGGATAATGAGGAGCTGGTGGCTAATCTGGATTTTATCTCGGCCCTGGAGAAATACAGCAAGAAACTTTCTTTTTCGCAGATGAAAGGGATGTTGAACCAATTGAAATTGTCGCAAGAGTATTTGGAGCAGAACATTTCACCCAAGAATGTTCTGGAGAATCTAATGGTGAATTTGTAAAAAAAACAGAGGCAGGGGAGCGGTCCCGAGCCTCAGTGGCGTGGTGTGCGATGCTGGTTGTTATCCGTCTTTGTCCTCCTCCTTGCCAACGTTGGCTAGTTCTTTGAATTCGTCCATGGTTTTTTCCAAAGAGTCGACGATTGATTTCGCGGCCATCTGGATGTACGCTCCTAAATAGTGAGTCATGTAAAACACCAAAAGGGTGAGTCCGGCGACCGAAATACAGGCTGCCTGTCCATTTCCGGAAATTTTGGCAACACTGAGTCCTATGGTAGTGATACATAACGTAACCAGGAACATTACCACAGTAAAACCTTTGCCTAACAACATCTTTTTTCTCCTTAATCTCCCAACTCTCCAACGGTTGGATATGCCAATCTACCATAAAAACAAAGCCTTGTCAAATAACCTAAATCGTATGAAAAAAATCTTTCTTCTTGCAACCGCGGCTTTCATCCTTGCCGGCTGTTCCCTGACTGCCGGCCCTAAAGCCGCAGACGGCGGAATTTGGAAATCCACGGATACCGGAAAAACCTGGACTCACTCCGTGGCCGTTCCGGTCATTGGAGGCAAAACTGCTTCCATTGCCAATACGGATGTGCGAAGAATCACTTTCGATCCTCAGGACCACAACACCATATACCTTTCCACGGAAAAGAACGGGATTGTTTATTCATACGACGGCGGAAACACTTGGAGAAGTTTCAAGGAGTTGAACACCGGCAAAGTGAGAGCCGTAGCCGTGGATACCAAGAATAAATGCACTCTCTATGCCTTGATGGACAACAAGCTTTTTAAGTCCATGGATTGCGGCCGTTTTTGGAAAAACGCGTATTACCACCAGAATACGGAAACGGTTTTAACGGATATTAAAGTGGATTGGTACAACAACTCCATCTTGTATCTGGTCACCTCGGCCGGAGAGATCTTGAAGAGCGCGAGCGCCGGAGAAACTTGGTTTTCGGTCAAAGATGTCAAAGGCGCGGTTTTTGCGGATTTAGTCATAGATCCTCGGGATAGCCGGATTGTATACGCCGCTTCCACAGTCAAGGGCGTCTACAAGACGACGGATGGCGGCGTAACCTGGGCTTCCTTGGGGGAAGGACTGAAACTATATTCAGGCAGCCATGAGTACAAAAACCTCATTGCTGACGAAGCCACCCCTAATGGTTTGATTTTAGTCTCAAAATTCGGTATGCTTCGGAGCAAGGACGGAGGCGCGACTTGGGAGATCGTCAACCTCATTCCCGGACCGAAGGATACGGTAATTACGGCGGTAGGCGTTAATCCCAAGAACAGCCAGGAGATATATTACACTACAGGCACTACTCTGGTTAAGTCCAGCGACGGCGGAAGGACTTGGTCCTCATTGAAACTGCCATTCACCAGGACGGCTAACCGGATTGCCATTGATCCTCAAGAGACAAACAAGGTGTATTTAGCCGCTTTCTATGTTAAAAAATAATTTTAAATTATGGACATCATACAAAACCATTTAGCCAACTTCAATAAAGCCCTAGACCACTTCAAGGCAGACATCGCCACCTTGAAGACTGGCAGAGCCAACGCCACCATCCTTGACGGCGTTGTGGTCGAAGCCTACGGCGCCAGGACGCTCCTTAACCAGGTAGGATCCATTTCCGTGCCTGAGGCCAGAAGCATAGTCGTCCAGCCTTGGGACAAAAGCATTTTAAAGGATGTGGAAAAAGCGATCCAGGAATCCGGTTTGGGCCTTAATCCCGTAAACGAAGGAGACAAAATAAGGATCGTCATTCCTCAAATGACGGAAGAATCCAGAAAAGAGATTGTCAAAATTCTGCATCAGAAGATTGAAACCGCCAGGATCGCTCTACGAGCCATACGGGACGAAGTCAGGGACGAGATCCAGGAAGCGGAAAAGAACAAAAAGTTCGGGGAAGATGAGAAGTTCAGGCAGATGGAAGATTTGGACAAGAAGACTTCCGGATTCAATGATCAAATCAAAGAAATTGGGGAGGCCAAAGAAAAAGAAATCATGACCGTCTAAATGCTAATAACCATAATAATTTTTGTAGTCGTTTTGTCCCTCATGGTTTTTGTCCATGAATTGGGGCATTTCACCATGGCCCGGAAATTCAAGGTCCGGGTGGATGAGTTCGGTCTGGGTCTTCCTCCAAGGATGCTCGGCTTAAGATGGAACAAGCAGGAAAGACTGGAAAAGATCGCGGAAAAGGAAGAAATTACAGTAAGCGTTTCAGAAACAGAGTCTGTCATCACCGACAAGATCCAGGAGGTGGACCAATTAGTTGAAACCAAGAAAAGGGAATGGATTTGGGGAAACAAAAAGAATTCAGGGGAAGGAGGCGGGACCATATACTCTCTGAATTGGATTCCGGTCGGCGGGTTTGTGACCATGGTCGGGGAGAACGGAGGCAATGCCAACAATCCAGAAAGTTTTTCTTCCAAAAAGATCTGGCAAAGAGCCGTTATCCTCGTGGCCGGCGTGACCATGAACATGATCCTGTGCATGATCCTTCTTTCCCTCGGTTTCTTCATCGGGATGCCTCAGGTGGTGGGACCGGAAACTAAAGGGAATGTGACCGAGACCAAGATCCAGGTTTTGGAAGTGGTGAAAGACCTCCCAGCCGCGCAATCCGGCATCCAAGCCGGGGATGCGCTGGTTTCCATTGATAACCAATCTTTTAAAAGCATAGATGATTTAAGATCGTACTTTGCTGTCAGGAAAGACCAGAGCGTGGCCATTAAGATTAAGAGGAATAATGAAGAATTGGAAAAACAAGTTTTAGTCAAAGAGTTTGAAGGCAATGTCGGCATCGGAGTAGGATTAGCCGAGGTCGCCATTGTGAAGTATCCTTTCTTCCTGGCGATCTATGAGGGTGTTAAAACCACTTTTGTCTGGATAGGCCTCATTGTCGCGGCTTTTGCCACGGTGCTTAAGAATTTAATCGTAGGCGATCCCATCGGCGCGGAGGTGGCCGGTCCGGTCGGAATCGCGGTGTTAACCGGCCAAGCCGCCCGCATGGGCCTGGTGTATCTGCTTCAGTTCACGGCTCTCCTTTCTTTGAATCTGGCCATTATTAATATCATTCCTTTCCCGGCTCTGGACGGAGGCAGATTATTATTCCTTTTAATTGAAAAGATCCGGGGTAAAGTCATGGATCAGAGATGGGAAAACACGGCCAACAATGTCGGTTTCATGTTATTAATGCTTTTAATCATCCTAGTCACTTTCAAGGATGTGTGGAAATACGGCGGCGCGCTGGTGAATGTGTTTAGGGGGATGGTGGGAATTTAAAAAGCCGGAAACACGGTTCCGGCGATACTGGACTGGCTGAGAGGGGGTTGTGTGGATCATGGTTTGTCGACAAATATTTCAAGAATTTCCAAGGCGAGAGCTATAGCTGAGTCGATTTTGGTCGGCATCATCGTCCCTGATGGAAAATCGCATTTTGGAAACTGATCATCTAAATAATGAATGACAGCCGAAGCGATTGGAGAAGGGTGGCTGTTGAATTTTTCCTTCTCTGTTTTCTCCGCGTCTGTGTTTCCAAGCTCAAAAAGCCGGCCTTCCTGTTTTAACGAGATTAGTTTCTGCAGGAGCGCGTTGGCATATGACCAACAAAATCCGTTTATGGGGACACTGCCATCCATTACCAAACATCGTTGTTGCAACTCTAATTTTGGAGCCATATAGTCATCACCTCCTTCCTCTTTCCCTGACAGCCAGTCAAGATATATTAAATTAGCATAAGATTAAGAAATTGTCAAGATGAAAATCCAAACTAGCATCAATCCTACGGACGTCCTAAGGAGAAGCGGATACGGCCTCATTACCGGCCGCCAAGGCCAGAGTTTTGTCCGGCGCTTAGGATCTAACTTCTATCCTCGTTTCCACGCCTACGTGGAAGGGAGCCAGATAAACCTCCATCTGGACCAGAAACAGCCATCTTACGAAGGTTCGCACGCTCACAGCGGGGAGTATGACGGAGAGTTGGTGGAATCTGAAGCAGAGAGGATAAAGCAAACCATGGAAAGATTAAAGGAGCCGGAAATTCCGGAAACCCACAAGAAAAAGAGTTTTTGGTCTTTCTTTGACAAAAACGATTAAAAGTGGAAAAATAACCATATGCTTCAATCCAGACTATTCACTAAAACCCAGAAACTGCCCCCAAAGGACGCCGCTAGCGCGAGCCACAAATTTTTGGTCCAAGGCGGTTTTGTGGACATGCTCATGGCCGGGGTCTACACGTATCTCCCTTTAGGCTGGAGAGTCATTAACAACATCTCGAATATTGTCAGGGAGGAAATGAATAATATGGGCGGACAGGAAATGCTCATGCCGGCAATGCAACCGAAAAACATTTGGGAAGAAACCGGAAGATGGGCAAGTTTGGAAGAAATAATGTACCAGTTCAAAGACCAATCCGGCAAGGAGGCAGGGTTAGCCGCCACTCATGAGGAAATTATTTATGATTTAGTCAGGAGGAATATTCACTCATACAAAGACCTGCCTTTCGCCATTTACCAGATCCAGAATAAATTCCGGAACGAACCCCGTCCCAGAGGCGGGATCATGCGAGGCCGGGAGTTCATGATGAAAGATCTGTACAGCTTTCATCTTTCCCAGGAAGATTTGGATGTATACTACAACCAAGTCAAAGAGGCATATATCCGGGTGTATGACCGTTGCGGACTCAAAGTGAAGATTGCCGAAGCCTCAGGCGGGATGTTCACACAAAAACATTCGCATGAATTCCAACTCATTTCCGAGGCCGGGGAAGATGATATCGTGTACTGCGAGAAATGCGACTGGGCCCAGAACGAAGAGATCGCTTCTAAAATAGAGAAGTGTCCGGTCTGCGGCGGCAAGATCCGAAAAGGAAAAAGCATCGAGGTGGGGAATATCTTCCAATTCGGAGACAAGTATGCCAAGGACATGAACGGCTATGCCATGGCGAGCGACGGGCAGAAGAAACCCATCCTCATGGCCAGCTACGGCATCGGGATTTCCCGTTTGGTCGCTTCCATTGCTGAAATCTACCACGATGAGAAAGGCATCATTTGGCCGGAGAGTGTTGCTCCGTTCCAAGTCCATTTAATCTCCTTGGGTCGCAATGAAGAAGCGGAAACAATCTATCAGAAGCTGATTAAAAACAATATTTCCACTCTTTATGATGACCGGGATTCTTCGGCCGGGGAAAAGTTCGCGGACGCGGATCTCATCGGGATTCCGGAAAGAGTGGTCATCAGCGCCAAAACCAAGGGTAAGCTGGAAGTCAAAAAAAGGAACGGAAAAGAAACAACACTTCTGACGTTGGAGGAATTCATTAAAAGCAGATAGTTAAATAGGGGAGAGTATGTTTAAAAAATTCTTAGGCCGATTCAATCCTGGATTGGGAGTGGATCTAGGAAGCACCAAAACCATGATCTACCAGCAAGATCGCGGTATTGTTGTTTCTGAATCTTCCGTAGTGTCAGTCAATACTAGGACGGACCAGATCTTGGCTGTTGGAGACGAAGCCAGGAAAATGCTCGGCAAGACTCCGCCTCATATCATTGCGAGCCAGCCTTTGGAGCATGGCATCATCTCAGATTTTGAAATCACGGAAAAAATGCTTAAGTATTTCATGAGTCGGGTCCGGGCGGACAAGTTTTCTTGGGCCGGGAAACCCCGGGTGGTGGTGGGCATTCCTTTGGATGTGACTGAGGTGGAAAAGAAAGCGGTGGAAGATGTGGTGCTTTCCGCCGGTTCTTCCAAGGCGTATCTGGTGGAAAATATCATGGCGGCCGCCATCGGCGCCCGCATCCCTATCCAGGATCCTTCCGGCAATATGGTGGTTAATTTGGGCGGAGGTTTGACCGAGGTCGCCGTAATTTCTTTAGATGGCATTGTTAATTTCAAGGTTTCCAAAGTGGCCGGACAGACTCTGGACAAGGATATCATTAAATTCGCCAGAGAGGAATTCAATCTGGTTCTGGGAGAAATGGTGGCAGAAGACATTAAAAAAATGATTGGATCCGCTACGCCCTTGAAAGATCCTCTGGAAATGCAAATGCGCGGCAGGGATGTCATCTCCGGCCTTCCTCGCGAAGTAATCGCCAATAACACTCAGATCCAGAATGCTATTTTCCGTTCAGTCCAACATATTTTAGATGTTATTAAATCCACTCTGGAAACGACTCCGCCGGAACTCGTAGCGGATATCTACCAGAAGGGCATTATCTTGACTGGTGGCACGGCTAAACTCAAGGGTTTGGATAAATTCATTGCTTCCGGCATCCAGATCCCGGTTCATGTGGCAGATGACAGTGAAACCTGCGCCATACGAGGCATGGGAGTCATTCTGGACGACGAGTTTCTTCTAAAAGATTTGGCCATTCCTTCCTCACAATAATTTCTTGGAAAAAAAGAAAACGGCTCCTCGCGGTGAGGGGCCGTTGTTTTGTTCGATGCGCGGGTGTTTTTTTACTTCACTTTATTAAATCATTAGCCACTAAGAATGTTATCGCCATCAGTCCCAAGCAAATAAAAGTTATAAACGAAAACAGGGTAATTCTTTCAACGGCACTAGTGGTCTTAGTGATCTTTTCCAACATCATAGCTTCCTTTATTATCTGAATATAGACATAAAGAATCACAATGTTGGTAATCGCCAATGCGGTAATCTTTATAAACAAAGACGTCATTGCAACCTCCTCTCTTTTTTCTATTGTTGAATCTAACTTAAGAAGATTCTTTTTTTGAAACCGAACACCATGTTATTTTAATTCCCTATATCATATCAAACAATCTTGTTTCTGTCAAGTTCCCATTGCTCCTGTAAAATGCTAATATATCCCCATGTCTAACCTCAAAAAAATCATCATCAGTCTGGCAGTGATCCTTCTGATCATCGTTCTCCATTATCTGGGCTGGATTAAGCCGGTGGAAAACACAGTGGTCCGCATCCTTGCTCCGGTCCAGGCTAAAACCAGGGATTTTTCCTTGGGCGTCAAAAGCTTTTCTAATAGTTGGCTCAGCAAAAGGAATCTGCTCTCAGAAAATAATGATTTGAAGGAAAAACTAAAAAATTCGGAAGTGGACCAGTCTAAACTGAATAGTTTGAACGCGGAAAACGAATTGCTTAAAAAAGAATTGGAATTTTTGGAAGAAAAACCATTAAAGTATGTCGCCGCCAAGATCGTGACCGGCATCTCAGATCCATTGTCCCAGTCGGTGGTCATTAACCGTGGAAGCAAAGACGGGATAACCAAGGGGTTGGCTGTGGTTGCAGACAAAGGAATTCTAGTAGGCAAGGTGTATGAGGTTCAGGATGATTTCAGCAAAGTCTTGCTTTTAACCGACAACCAAAGCAAAGTTGCGGTTACGATCCAAAATTTAGGCCAGACCATTGGGCTGGTGGAGGGGCAGTTCGGATTAAGCTTTGCCATGACCAATATTCCTCAAAACCAAGCGGTCGCCGAAGGCGATCTGGTCGTCACCTCAGGCTTGGAAGGTAATATTCCCAAGGATCTTCTCATCGCCCAAGTGGAAAGCGTCAACCAAGTGGAAAGCGAAATTTTTAAGACCGCCATATTGAAGCCTATCATTCCTCTTAACAACCTCAGTTATGTTTTGGTCATTATTCCTTAAAAATTGGCCCAAGTGGCTGAGTATCTTAATTTTTCTAATCATCATCCTGTCTCTGCAGATCGCTCTGTTCGGTCCGGAAGCCAGACTGCCTTTCCAATTCAATTTAATCATGGTCATCCTAATCTTCCTTGTCTTGCTTGCAAACCTGAAAACCGTCCTAGCCTTTACCGTCCTCTCCGGAACCGTCCTGGATATATATTCCGGACTGCCTTTCGGGATTTTCCTTTTTTGTTTTTTCCTCGTCTTTTTAGTCTTGTATTTTCTTTTCACTAATTTTTTCACTAACCGTTCCTTCTATACCCTGATTTCCCTGGGATTAATCGGCATACTGTCCTACCATATATTCTTCTTTCTTATCTCCGGTTTCCTGTATCTGGCCGGCGGAAGCAATTTTTCCTTTTCCGGGTCATACTGGCTTCTCGTCCTTTCCCAGACGGTTTCCACTTCAACCTTGATTTCTTTAATGTTCTGGATAATCAACCGCTCTTCCAAGAGATTCAAGCCCATATTTTTAAGATCATGAGAAAGCCCCCTTTTTTCATTGTGGAAAACATCGAGAGCGGACGCAAAGATTCTCTGTCCTGGGTGGAGGAGAGTTTCGGCCAGGATTCTTTCTCCGGCGAAAAGACGGAGTTTTTAAGTTTGTCTCTCTCAGAAAAGAAATTAAGGTTCTTTCTGGGTTTGATTTTTCTCGGCTTAGCCGTCCTTTTAGGTAAAAGTTTTTACCTCCAGGTTGTCAAGGGAGGGGAGTATTTCTCTTTAGCGGAGAACAACCGCATCCGGACGCATTACGTCAAAGCGCAAAGAGGCATAGTTTTTGACCGGGAAGGCCAGGTCCTAGTCAAAAACCTTTCTGGTTTTTCCTTGTTGGTCATGCCTTCGGAACTGCCGAAAAAGCCGGAAGAAAGACAAAAAGTCCTGGATGTTATTTCCCAGATAGCCGGCGTGACTAAGGAGGAGATTGCGGAGAAGATCAAGGAAGACGTTTACTACTACCAGCCACAGGTCATTAAAACCGGCATCGGGTACGAAAAAGCCATGGCCCTGAAAATCCTTTCCGCAGATCTGCCCGGAGTCTCCCTGGAGGTGGATTCCTGGCGCCAGTATGTTTTCGGTTCAAGCCTTTCCCAGATCTTGGGATATGTGGGGAAAATCAATGAAGAAGAATATTCATCCCAGAGAGAGGAGTATCTTTTAAGCGACAACATCGGTAAGACAGGATTGGAAAAATATTATGAAAAAGGATTGAAAGGCGTCCATGGCCGGAAAAAGATCGAGGTGGATGCTTTGGGCCGGGAGAAGAAGATTATTGCCCAGATAGATCCGGTTAACGGCAGTGATTTAGTTTTAGCTTTGGATGTCGGCCTGCAGAATAAAATCTACCAGGTTTTGGAAGAGAAATTCAAAGGCAAGAAATCCGCTTCAGTCATTGTTTCCAATCCTCAGAATGGAGAAATCCTAGCCTTGGTGGATTATCCGTCATATGACAATAATCTTTTTGCAGTAGGTATAAGCCAGGCGGATTACCAGAAGTTATTGAACAATGAAATGAAGCCTTTATTCATGAAATCAATTGCCGGAGAGTTTCCCTCTGGCTCGACCATCAAGCCGGTCATTGCCAGCGCGGGACTCCAGGAAAAGGTAGTGACGCCTTCCACTAGTTTCAACAGTACCGGCGGATTGCGGGTGGGCCAGTGGTTTTTCCCGGATTGGAAATCCGGGGGACACGGCTTGGTGAATATCCATAGCGCCATCGCCCAGTCAGTCAATACATATTTTTACTATCTTGGAGGCGGTTACGGGGATTTTCAAGGATTGGGCGTAGAAAGATTGGCTAAGTATCTCAAGCTCTTCGGCGCCGGAGAAATCCTGGGCATAGATCTGCCTGGAGAAAGGTCCGGCTTTGTGCCTTCCAAAGAATGGAAAGAAAAAACCAAAAAAGAGGTTTGGTATATCGGGGATACTTACCATCTTTCCATTGGACAGGGAGATCTGACAGTAACGCCTTTGCAGATCAACAGCTTTACTTCAACCATTGCCAATGGCGGGAAAATATATGTCCCGCATGTGTTGATGGGGATATTGAACCCGGACGGAACCAAGGAAGCGGTCATGCCTGAGATTTTAAGAGAGGATTTCATTGACGCCGGGAATTTAAAGGCAGTCAGGGATGCTATGAGGCAGGCTGTAACCTTGGGATCTGCCCGCAGTTTGAACGTTCTTCCAGTAGAAGTGGCCGGCAAAACTGGTACGGCTCAGTGGAATACCAAGAAGCCTAATCATGCGTGGTTTACGGGGTTTGCGCCTTTCAATGATCCAGATTTTTGCATTACGGTTTTAGTGGAACAAGGAGGAGAAGGATCCAGCGCGGCTACGCCTGTGGCTAAGGAGGTTATGGAATATTGGTTTAACCGCCAAAATTAGCCAAGAAAATCACAGGTATAATTACTTGACAAGGTTTATAGATAATGATATCCTAAAGGTTATATAAAAATATTTCTCAAAAACCGTAAAAAGGTGATTTTTATTTTTTAAAATTATGAAAGATAGCTATATTTCTTCCGAAGGTTTGGAAAAAACCAAGAAAGAATTGGAACAACTTATAAGCATAGACAGGCCAGAAGTCATTGAGCGGATTGCTCGTGCCCGGGAGCAGGGAGACCTCTCAGAGAATGCCGAATACCACGAGGCCAGGGAATACCAGAGTTTCATCGAAGGCCGGATCCAGGAACTTGAGTCTTTGGTTAAAAATGCCGTAGTGGTTGAAAACCAGAAAGGGGCTAATGTCGGGATCGGCTCTACAGTCCATGCCATTTGCGATAACGGCCTGAAGGTTAAATACACTATCGTGGGGCATAGTGAAGCTGACCCGGCTAACGGACGCATTTCTCATGAGTCTCCGTTGGGCAAGGCCTTCATCGGCAAGACCATAGGCGATGAGTTCGAACTGAACGTGCCGGCCGGAAAGATCAAATGCAAAATTGAACACATAGATTGATAAAACCCCGGTTGCCCGGGGTTTTGATTTTTCCCGTCTTGTCGGGTATAATTAAATACATGAAACAAGCGGAACTGAGACAATTAGGCAAAACCATAAATCCGATCCTGAAAGAATACCGGGTTTCTTTTGCCGCTCTTTTCGGTTCTCGGGCCAAGGGAACAAACAATCGTCATAGTGATTATGATATTTTGATAGATTATCAGCCGAGATCCAAATTTTCTCTTCTGGATCTTTCCGGCCTTCAGCTGGATTTGGCTAAAAAACTTAAAACTAAAGTCGATGTGGTGACTAAAAGGAGCGTGAGCCATTATCTTAGAAAAGATATTTTTAATTCCTTGCAAATTTTATATGACAGGCGAAAGGGATAAGGTTTTATTATTGCATATCAGGGACG
>CAYIIA010000009.1:0-2894 GCA_964363385.1 uncultured Gammaproteobacteria bacterium | reverse complement strand
GAAGGAACAGAAGATCCCAACCTTCTCGTTGAAGAATACAGTCACATAAAAAAAGTGTCTTCTTTTGCTTTCCAACTACGGCTATAACCGACATATTCTCCTTTACCAACCATTTTTGTTCCCAGAATTATAGTTTTCCAAGAAAGCGACTGTTAATGATTTTGCCGCTAATTTAATGTTGTCGAGTGCCGTGGAAAGGCAATTGGAGATCATTGGGGAGGCGACGAAGAGCTTGTCCCTGGATTTCAAGAAAGAACATGGAAAAATAGAGTGGCGCAAGATAGCCGGTTTGAGGGACGTCCTGATCCATGATTACATCAAAGTGGATAAGATCATAGTCTACAATATTGTGAAAGATTATCTGCCTCAGTTGGGAGAATTTTTGAAAGAGATATTATAAGAGTTCTGTATTAAAAAACCCCGGTTGCCCGGGGTTTTAAGTTTAGATGTCCAAGTTCTTTACGCTCTTGGCGTGGGTTTGGATGAATTTCTTGCGAGGCGCCACATCGTCGCCCATCAGGATATCAAAGGTTTCATCCGCTTTCTCCGCATCCGCCACCATTATCTTTTTCATTTTTCTGGTTTCCGGATTCATGGTTGTATCCCACAATTGTTCCGGATTCATTTCACCCAAACCTTTGTAACGTTGGATATTGAATTTAACTTCCCCAGGCGTTTCTTCGGAAGGCTCTTCTTCTTCAATCGCTTCCTCTTTTTTCTCTTTAGTTTTTGTATTGGACTTATCGGCTTTCTGAGCAGCCATGTCTTTCTGGGTCTCAACTAATTCTTCGTCAGAATACACCCACCTGACATCTTTGCCCAACTGGACGCGGTACAAAGGCGGTTGAGCGATGAAAACATGCCCGGCCTGGATGAGTTCAGGGAAGTGGCGGTAGAACAATGTCAGAAGCAGAGTCCGGATATGCGATCCGTCCACGTCCGCATCTGTCATGATGATAATCTTGCCATATCTTAAGCTCTCCAAATTGAATTGTTCGCCGATGTTGGTGCCCATGGCGATGATTAAAGATTTAATTTCGTTGTTGGCCAGCATCTTGTCCAAACGGGCTTTTTCCACATTAAGGATCTTTCCGCGCAAGGGGAGGATGGCCTGGTTTTCCCGGTTCCGTCCCTGTTTAGCGCTGCCTCCGGCCGAGTCTCCCTCAACCAGGAATAATTCCGAAGAAAGAGGATCTTTGGAAGAACAGTCGGCCAGTTTTCCAGGCAGAGCAAAGCCTTCCAAAGCGCCTTTTCTTAAGACGGTTTCCCTGGCGGCTCTCGCGGCTACTCTGGCTCTGGCGGCTAAGATGCACTTGCCGATGATCCCTTCCGTATCCTTAGGATTTTCTTCCAAAAAGATTTCCAAAGCGTCTGACATTATCTTGTCTACGGCCGTCCTGGCTTCCACATTGCCCAGCTTGGCCTTGGTCTGGCCTTCAAATTGAGGTTCTCTGAGCTTAATGGAAATGACGGCAGTCAGACCCTCTCTGACATCTTCCGCAGTCAGATTAGCGTCTTTTTCTTTCAAATATCCTTTTTTCCGTCCGAAGTTGTTAATGGTCCGAGTCAGAGCCGTCCTGAAACCGACTACGTGCATGCCTCCCTCAGGATTGTAGATGTTGTTGGCAAAAGGCATGACAGTCTCGTTGTATTCCGTGGTATATTGCAAAGCTACTTCCACATTGACACCATCCGCTTCTTTTTCAATATAAAATATATTCTCATGTTTGGTCTCAGCATGCAGATTAATATGCCTGACATATGACTTTATCCCGCCTTCGAAGTAAAAAGCATAGCAGAGATGTTTTACAAGATCCGGATCTCTTTCGTCGCAGACTGTGATCTTCACGCCTTTAGTCAGGTATGCCTGTTGGCGCAGATGATCTAAAATAGTTTGCAGGTTGAATTCAGTCACGGAAAATATGGTGTCATCCGGTTGGAAAGTGATCTTCGTGCCCGTGCCTTTGGCCGTCCCGACTTTTTTGGCATCCTTCTGGGGTTTGCCAGCCTTGTATTCCTGGAGCCAGAGTTCGCCGTTCCTTTTAACCTCGGCTTTTAAATGCGTGGACAGGGCATTGACCACGGAAACGCCGACGCCATGGAGACCGCCGGAAACTTTGTACCCGCTGTCGCCGAATTTGCCGCCGGCATGGAGCTTGGTCAAAACTGTTTCCAAAGCGGATTTCTTGGTCACCTTGTGCTTGTCCACTGGAATGCCGCGGCCGTTGTCTTCCACAGAAACCGCATTGCCCGGCAGGATTTTGATCTTGATCTTGTTGCAGTATCCACCCATAGCTTCGTCAATGGAATTGTCCACGACCTCCCAGATGAGATGGTGGAGTCCGGCCTCAGCCGTGTTGCCGATATACATGCCCGGCCTTTTCCTTACCGGATCCAAACCTTCCAAAACTTGGATTTGTTCCGCGCCGTAGGCATTGGAGTCTGTTTTTTTCTCTGTTTTCTTGCTTTTCGCCATATCTTTTACAAGGGTTATTTACTGTTTAATTTTAGCATTTTTCGGGGTCAGGCGCAAGAGGTTTAAAGGGGGTTTTCCAGGCGTTATTTTCTTTTAAGGTTGTTTTGGCTGTGTGGCATGATAATTGTGTAGACTAGCGCGGGCTTCCGGAATGGTCGCCTGTTAGTCTCTTAGAGGCTATCGCCAGCGCATAGGGGTTTGTCTTTAAAAAAATCAGGTATTGACATTATTTTAGAAAGCGATACAATTATTATATAAGAAGTAAATCCTCCTGCGTTGGGATACCGTATGGCGTCTCGTTAAAGCAGGAGGTTTTCTTTTGGTAAAATTATATTTTTTTCACTGACGATCTTTTGTAATATTTTATAATGTCTCATATCTGAGAGCTATATCTCTGGGCTTCAGCCCATTACTTCAG
>CAYIIA010000008.1:0-15655 GCA_964363385.1 uncultured Gammaproteobacteria bacterium | reverse complement strand
GAGACCGTCATCAAGAATTTCAAAAAAAGAAACGTGGATGCCAGCTATATTACCAAAGACAAAAAAGCCGCGACCGGTTTCTCGGTGATCATCACAGCAGACAATTCAGTTCGGGAACACGTAATTTTCACCCACCGGGGAGCAAACAACAATCTTTCGGTTAAGGATTTAAATTTGGACAAAGTTACAGCCGACTGGCTGTATGTCTCTTCTCTTCCCAAAATAAACTGGGAAAAGATCATGGAAGCATTAATTAAGACCAAAAAGAACATTGTTTGGAATCCGGGAAACAACCAATTAAAAGACCAGGTTAAGATGAAAAGATTCCTTAAAAGAACGCAGATTTTGGTTGTCAACCGGGATGAAGCCATGGAATTCAAAAAGTTGAAGAGTATCAAGAGCCTGATCAAATACATCCATGATTTGGGAGTCAAGATGGCGGTCATTACCGAGGGAGAGGTCGGGGCATACGTGTATGACGGCAAGAAATATTATTTCATGAAAGCCAGGAGCGCCAAAGCCGTAGATACCGTAGGGGTGGGAGACGCATTTTCCGCCGCCTTTACAAGCGCTTTGGTTTGTGGTAAAAACATTAAAGAAGCTCTGAGTTGGGGGATGAGGAACTCTGCCTCCGTGGTCTCGCAAATCGGGGCTCAGAACGGAGTTTTGACTAGGAAGCAGATCACTCGGAAATAATTATTAGAATCAATTAAGAATGAGATAGGTCTCGTTGGCCTGTTATTTTTTTCAAAAATAAATAATTTTAAAAGAAATGAAGTACGTGTATTCTTTCAAAGAAGGGAATAAGGACATGAAGCAGATCTTGGGAGGCAAAGGCGCCAACTTGGCTGAGATGAGCGCTTTAGGCATCAATGTGCCGCCGGGATTCACCATCTCCACCGAGGTTTGCGACGCTTACCACAAGAATAACAAGGAATATCCGGAAGAAGTAAAGACTCAGATCGCGGAAAAATTAAAAGAACTGGAACAATCCATATCTAAGACCCTGGGCAATGCTCAGGATCCATTGCTAGTTTCTGTCAGGTCCGGAGCCGCGGCTTCCATGCCCGGCATGATGGACACGATTCTAAACTTAGGTTTGAACGACCAGTCGGTGGAAGGTCTGGCTTCAAAGACAGGTAATGAAAGATTTGCCTGGGACTCTTACCGTAGATTTATTCAGATGTTCGGTAATGTAGTGTTGGAAGTGGAACACAAGGAATTTGAAGAGATTTTGGAGAATGTCAAAGATACTAAAGGTGTGCATTACGATACAGATCTCACCACGGAAGACCTTAAGGAAGTCGTTAAAAGATACAGAACAAAGATTAAGGAAGTAAAAGGTGAAGATTTTCCTCAGGACCCTTTAGTTCAATTACAAATGTCCATTAACGCAGTCTTTAACTCCTGGAATAATTACCGGGCCATTAGATACAGAGAGATCAATAATATTAAAGGACTCATCGGCACAGCCGTCAATGTCCAGGCCATGGTCTTTGGCAATCTGGGAGAAACTTCTGGCACGGGCGTGTGCTTTACCCGGAATCCTTCCACTGGTGAAGCCAAATTCTACGGCGAATACTTAATGAATGCCCAGGGAGAGGATGTGGTGGCAGGCATCAGGACGCCTTTGACCGTAGAGAAATTAAACGAACAGAACCCGGAGATATATAAAGAGTTGGTAGATATTTGCAACCGCGTGGAACAACACTACCACGATATGCAAGATATGGAGTTCACTATCCAGGAAGGCAAGCTGTACATCCTTCAGGCCCGTTCTGGAAAGAGGACGGCCGCCGCGGCCGTCAAGATTGCCGTGGATATGGTCGCCGAAGGACTAATCACCAAAGAAGAAGCGATTCTTCGCGTCAATCCCAATCAACTGAATCAATTATTGCACAAACAATTAGATCCTTTGGCTAAACAACAGGCTGAAGTTATTGCCAGCGGTTTGCCGGCTTCTCCGGGAGCGGCCGTAGGCGAAGTCGTGTTTACCGCAGCCGAAGCTTTTGCTAAAACTCAGCAAGGTTTGGACGTAGTCTTGGTCAGGATTGAAACTTCTCCTGAAGATATTGACGGCATGCACAGCGCCAAAGGCATTCTGACCGCCAGAGGCGGCATGACTTCCCATGCGGCCGTGGTAGCCCGAGGCATGGGTACTTGCTGCGTGGCGGGTTGCGGAGATATTTCCATTGACGAAGTCAACAAACAGTTTACCATCAAGAGCCGGGAATTGACGATTAAAGAGGGTGAATTCATTACCCTCGACGGCTCTGACGGCAAGGTGTATCTGGGAAAAATGGCTACCAGTGATCCGGAGATGTCCGGCAACTTCGGCACTTTGATGCAATGGGCGGATGAGATCAGGAAAATCGGGGTAAGGACCAATGCAGACACTCCGCACGATGCTGAAGTGGCCCGCAAGTTCGGCGCTGAGGGAATAGGGCTTTGCAGAACCGAACATATGTTCTTCGAAGGAGATCGCATAAAAGCAGTCAGAGAAATGATCTTGTCTTCAGACGTAGAGGGAAGGAAAAAAGCGTTAGCTAAATTGCTTCCTTACCAAAAAACAGATTTCATCGGCCTGTTCCATGCCATGGACGGATTCGCGGTCACAGTCCGCTTGTTAGACCCGCCGCTTCATGAATTCCTGCCCAAGGAAGAAAAAGACATTGAGGAATTAGCCAAGGAAATGAATGTAAGCGTTGAGTCTTTGAAAGCCAAAATAGACGATCTCCATGAGTTCAATCACATGATCGGCCACCGAGGTTGCAGATTGGCCGTGACATACCCGGAAATATATGATATGCAGGTTGAGGCGATCATCGAGGCGGCTTTGGAAGTTTCCAGCAAATGCCCGATGTGCGGAAGAGCCAATGTGGTCAAGCCGGAAATCATGATCCCTCTCGTTGCCACCACTAAAGAGTTTTCCCTTCTGAAGCAGAGGTTAGTGGATATTGTGGAAGCTAAGATGAAAGAAAAAGGCATGACCATTGAATACAAGGTCGGGACCATGATTGAAGTCCCCAGAGCCGCCTTGGTCGCAGACAAAATAGTGGAAGCCGGAGCCGAATTCTTCTCTTTCGGCACGAATGATCTGACTCAGATGGGAGCCGGCCTTTCCAGAGATGATGCCGGAAAATTTTTGAAGGAATATGTGGCTCAAGGGATCTATGAGTATGATCCGTTTGAAGTCTTGGACCAGGAAGGCATCGGTGAACTCATTAGAATCGCCATTGCCAAGGGCAGAAGTGTCAAGCCGGATTTGAAGGTCGGTATCTGCGGAGAACACGGCGGAGAACCCATGACCGTGGAATTCTGCCATCGTGAGGGGTTTAACTATGTTTCCTGCTCTCCTTTCCGCGTGCCCATAGCCAGACTGGCCGGGGCCCAGGCGGTTTTGAGGAAATAACTTTTAAAGGAAGACGCTCTCTTAAAGAGGGCGTCTTTTTCTTTTTTTTTTAATATGCTAAAATACAGTTAAATAACTTTTCCCCATATGGCCAAAGTCATCATCGAAGTCTCAGCTCGCCATTGCCACTTGTCCCAGAAGGATTTAGTGAAGCTTTTCGGCAAAGGTTGCAAACTTAAAGTTTTAAAACCCCTTTCCCAGAAAGGCGAATTCGCTTCCAAAGAAGAAGTTGTTTTGAAAACCAAAGACGGGGAAATGAAATTAAGAGTTCTGGGTCCGGCCAGGAAAAAGACCCAGGTGGAGATTTCCATGACTGAAGCCAGGAAATTAAAAATAAATCCACCCTTAAGATTGTCCGGAGATATAAAAAAGTCGGAAAAAGGAATATTAATCGGTCCTAAAGGGAAAATCACTTTAAAAGAGGGGATAATCATTGCTAAGAGGCATATCCACTGCGATCCTTTGACCGCGAAGAAATTAAAACTGAAACAGAACCAAAAAGTAAGAGTCAAGACTTTTGGCGACAGATCATTAATTTTTGACAACGTCATCGTCAGAATCGACAAAAGTTTTGTTTTGCGCATGCATCTGGACACAGATGAAGGCAATGCCTCCCTGGTTAAGAATTTTTCCGGAGAAAAATTATGAAGATCCTAGTCATTAATTCAGGTTCTGCCACTTTGAAATTCAAGATTTTTGAACTGAAAACCTTGAAAGAAGAGATTATTGGAATAATCGAGCGCATCGGCGAAGAAGATTCTTTTTTGGAGCTCAAAGAAAACGGGAGCCGCAATTTTTTCCGCCAGAATTTCCCCGGAGGCGTTAAAGACCATAAAGCCGCTTTTGAAGAAATGGCCAAAAGCCTGAAAAAGTTTTTACCGGACATCGGATACATCGGACACAGAGTCGTCCATGGCGGAGAAGAGTTTACCAGCACCACTAGATTAAATCATCTAGTCATTAACAAACTAGCCAAATACAACAAATTGGCGCCTCTGCATAATCCGGTCAATTTGGTTTGTATCAAGAAATCCTGGGAACTTTTCCCTCAGATAGATCAGTACGCCATCTTTGACACAGCCTACTACCGCACTCTCCCGGATTATATCTTCCGTTATGCTCTGCCAGAAAAACTCTACACGGAATATGGCATTAGAAGATACGGGTTTCATGGCATTTCCCATGAATATGCCGCTTTGGAAGGTTCTAAGAAGGCTAAAATCAACTTTAGCAAAGCAAAAATCATTACTTGCCATCTAGGCAGTGGCTGTTCCATGACTGCCACTAAGGACGGCAAAGCTCTTTCCACCACTATGGGATTTACGCCTTTGGAAGGCCTTATGATGTCCACTAGAAGCGGGGATATAGATCCGAGCATCCCATTGTTTTTGATTAATGAAGGATTGAGTCCGGAAGAGGTGGACGGGATTTTAAACAGGCAATCCGGACTCCTGGGCGTGGCTAATACCAGGGATATGAGAGAAATTCTTTTGGCTTCCGGAGAGAAAGTAGCCGGCTACAAGACCGAAAAGAAGTTTTCCGCTTCAGAAAAAGAAAAAGCCAAACTAGCCCTGAAAATGTTTGTTTATAACATAGTGAGGTATGCCGGGCAATTCAAGGCCGTGATGAAAGGTTTGGATTTGGTAGTTTTCACCGGCGGGATAGGGGAGAGGAGCCTGGCTTTAAGGAAATTGGTTTTGAAGGAAATTAAATCTTTAGGCAGATTCAAGTCCGTGGTTATCAGTGCCAATGAGGAGCTTATGATCGCCAGGGAAATAAAGAAAAAATTGAAATAATGTTCAAATTATTTTTAAGGAAGATTAATTCAAGTTCCCAGACAATCACCTCGGCCGCGATACTCATCGGGGCTTTGTCTTTAGCAAGCAGATTAGTCGGGATCTTAAGGGACCGCATCCTAGCCTCGGAATTCGGAGCCGGCAATGCTCTGGACGTGTATTACGCCGCTTTCCGCCTCCCGGATTTTGTGTACAACCTTTTGATTCTAGGCGTTATCTCCGCCGGTCTGATTCCGGTTTTCACTTCACTGCTGACTAAAAACAAAAAGGACGAAGCTTGGAAACTGATCAACAGCATCCTGAATCTGCTCATCATCGGACTGCTCATAATCTGCGCCAGCCTTTTTTTGTTAGCGCCATATATTATTCCCTTGATCACTCCGGGTTTTCCGCCGGAGAAGATGGCTGAGACAGCCGCTCTTTCCAGAATCATGTTTTTAAGTCCGTTCTTTTTAGGGCTGTCCGCGATTTTCAGTTCCATTCTTCAATCTTTCCGCAGATTTTTCATCTACTCCCTTGCCCCCATATTCTACAACGTCGGGATAATCATCGGGGCTATATATTTCACTAAGTATTGGGGCGTATCCGGTCTGGCTTGGGGTGTGGTTCTGGGCGCCTTCATCCATATGGTTATCCAGTTATTGCCTCTGCCGTTCATCGGCTTCAAGTATTCCTTAATTCTGGATTTCAAAGACAAGAACGTTATAAGGGTGGGGAAATTAATGATCCCTCGCACCCTGGCTCTTCTGGTAAGCCAGATCAATTTTGTGGTTATTACCATCATGGCTTCCACATTAGCCGTAGGTTCTTTGGCGATTTTCAATCTGTCCAACAACCTGCAGAATTTTCCCTTGGGTATTTTTGGAATATCCCTGGCGGTTGCCGCTCTGCCTGTGCTTTCCGCTCTGGCCGCTGACAAAAAGAATTCCGAATTCGTTTCCGCGATTTCCACCACTTTCCGCCAGATCCTTTTTTTTATCATCCCCATCTCGGTCATCTTGTTTGTTCTAAGGGCCCAGATCGTCCGCATCATTCTGGGCAGCGGCAATTTTAATTGGTATGACACCCGTCTGACCGCCGCTTGTCTGGCAATCTTTTGTCTGGGCCTTTTTGCCCAAGGCACTTTTCCCTTGATTATCCGCGGATTCTATGCCCTGCATAACACCAAAACCCCTTTCTTTGTGGGTTTGGCCACCATGGCAGTCAACATTATCTCCCTTTTCCTTTTCCGTTTCATTTTCAGCTTTGAAAACGGATTTTTGTTCTTCACGACGGCCATTTTAAGGATTAATGAATTATCCGGCCTGGTGGATTTCCGGATCCTGGCTTTGCCCGCAGCCGTCACAGTTTCTTCCATTTTTGAACTCATCATCCTGATGATTTTCTTAAGACGGCACATCGGGAGGCTGGATGGAAGGAAAATCCTGGATTCGACTATGAGGATATTGTTTGCATCTTTGGGCGCCGGACTCTTCGCCTATGCCTTGCTCCAAATTCTGGACAAGTTGGTAGAGACGGAAACCTTCCTCGGCATCCTGGCCCAGGGATTTTCCGCCGGGTTGTTGGGATTGGTCGGTTACTGGCTTATCGGGTATCTGCTGAAAATGGAAGAAATGCATATTTTCACTTCTTCTTTGAAAAGAAAACTGCTTAGATCCGCCAAGGTGAGAGTGGAAGACAGTATTGGCGAAGGAGAAGGGGTTTAAAATTTAATTAAAGAAAAGAGGTTGGAATTTAGATTTTTCTGACCTCTTTTTTGTTATGGTTAAATTTTAAAAGATATCCATTTTTCCATGCTCTATATTTTTATGGATGAAAGCGGCGATCTTGGATTTGATTTTTCCAAAAGAAAAACGTCCCGGTATTTTGTCATGGCTGGATTAATAGTAAGGAATAAAAGGGTTATAGAAAAAGCAATCAGGACAATATACAATGAGTTAAGGCCGAAATACCAAATAAAATGGATTTTGCATGCGGCTCGGGAAGAATCCGTTACTTGTTCAAGGCTTTGCCGAAAAATTTCAGAAAAAGAATACTGGGTGATTGTTGTTTATTTTGAAAAAATAAAAATAAAATCATTTTTTAAAAAAGACAAATTTGGCTTATATAACTCTACTGCCAAGGAACTCCTGGCATTGATCCTTGAACAAAGCCCGAGGCAAGAAGAAAAAATAGAATTTATCGCTTCCAGCCGGGAAACCAGTAAGTTTTTAAATGAGAAATTTAAGAATGGCTTAGTCAGTGTTATTAATGGCCAGAGGGATTTCTCCGTGGAAATAAAGACTCCTTATGAAGAAAAATGTTTGCAAGCAGTTGACTTGATCAGTTGGTCGGTTTTCCGCAGTTATGAATATTCAGATGATAGATACCGAAATTTGATTGAAAGCATAATTATCAAGGAAAAAGAACTAAAGTTATAAAAGACAAAACCCTATACGCTTATGTCAGACATCCCTGCGGATGTCCACGTATAGGGTATTACTTGTCTATGTAATTATTATACTATTTTAAAGGCGAATGTCAAGTAAAGTTCTTTAAACTGATACATTCATTTGCTTTTTTACGCTAAAAATGTTAAAGTTTCTGCATAAAACTATGAAAAAAATTAGGAATTTCTGCATAATCGCACATATCGATCACGGCAAATCCACTCTGGCCGACCGCATGCTGGAAATCACCGGCACGGTCAGTAAGAGGGAAATGAAAGACCAGCTTTTAGACCAGATGGATCTGGAAAGGGAAAGAGGGATAACCATCAAACTCCAGCCGGTCCGGATGAGTTATGAGGGATATGAACTCAATCTAATCGACACTCCGGGCCACGTAGATTTCACTTATGAGGTCTCAAGAAGCCTTATGGCTGTGGAAGGCGCCCTCATGCTGGTAGATGCCACTCAGGGCGTCCAGGCTCAGACCATTGCCAATCTGTATCTGGCCATGGAGAATAATCTGACCATTATTCCGGTCATCAACAAGATAGATCTGCCAAATTCCCAGGTGGAAAAAGTGACTGAGGAGATTATTAATCTTTTGGGTTGCAACAGAGAAGACATATATCTTTCATCAGGCAAAACCGGAGAGGGAGTCAAGGAACTTCTCCAAGCCGTCATTTTAAAAGTCCCAGCACCGAAAATTGAAGAACAAAAACCTCTGCGCGCCCTCATCTTCGATTCCATCTACGATGAATACAGAGGAGTCATCGCCTACGTCAGGATTTTTGATGGAAAGATAAAAAATGGGGACAAGATCAGGTTTGTTTCCAATGAAAAAACAGCGGAAGCTTTGGAAGTGGGCCACTTCACGCCCAAGTACCAGAAAGATCCGGAACTGTCTTCCGGCGAAGTGGGATATATCGTAACCGGACTAAGGGAAGTTTCCCAATGCAAAGTGGGGGATACTATCACTTTGATCTCCGAACAAGTGGATCCTTTGCCTGGATACAAGGAAGTAAAGCCTATGGTGTACGCCGGGATTTTCTGCAAAGAAGGCAATGATTTCCCGCACCTTCGGGAAGCCATTGAAAAACTTAAACTCAATGACGCCGCCTTAAGCTACGAGCCGGAAAATTCCCAGGCCCTGGGATTCGGTTTCCGTTGCGGATTCCTAGGCCTCTTGCATTTGGAAATTTTCCAGGAGAGATTAAGGAGGGAATTCAATTTGGATCTGGTGGTCACCACCCCCAGTGTGGCTTACAAAGTATTCTTCAAGAACGGCAAGCAGGAAATGATCTACAATCCGGCTAATTTCTCGGATCCCACATTCATTGATCACGTCGAAGAGCCGGTTATGAAGACGGATATCTTTACGCCCAAGGAATATCTGGGAGGAATTATGCAGTTAGCTACGGAGAAAAGAGGATTTTATCAGAACACCGAATACCTTGACCAGGAGATGGCCATTCTTCATTACCATATCCCTTTAATCCAATTAATCGTGGATTTTTACGACAAGCTAAAATCCGTTTCCTCAGGTTATGCCTCCATGAGTTATGATTTTTCCGGTTATGAAAGAGCCGAGGTGGTAAAGATGGATATCTTGGTCGCTGAAGAAAAAGTGGAAGCTCTTTCTTTAATCACTTACGAAGATTCAGTTCAGCATGTAGGGAAGAGGATCGTCGGAATCCTAAAAGAAAAACTGCCTAAACAGCAGTTCGTGGTCAAGATCCAGGCCGCCATCGGCGGGAAAGTAATCGCTTCAGAAAGGATTTCGGCTTTAAGGAAAGACGTTACGGCAAAACTTTACGGCGGAGACTGGACTAGGAGAGCCAAGTTGTTGGAAAAACAGAAAAAAGGCAAGAAGAAGATGATGAATCTGGGCAAGGTGGATATCCCCACGGACGCTTTCCTGGCGGTCTTAAAGAAGTAATTAGAGCATCGGCGCCACAGTGAACATCAGCATGGAGACGATCATCAGAGCGGCGACGATTATCCAGAATATTTTTTGAGCGGTTTTCTTTTTCATGAGACAAATATACCATAATGGAAAAAAATTGGCAAATCCTGCCTGAGATGGATCAGGCATCCAAAGATTCCTTCCCGGGAATGAACGAGGTTGTTTTACAATTTCTTTTTAATCGTGGCTTGAAAGAAAAAAGGGAAATGGAAGAATTCCTTAATCCGGATTATGACAGGGATTCAAATGATCCGTATCTTTTCCATGACATGGAAAAAGCCGTGGAAAGGATATTGAAGACTAAAAAAGGGAAAGCCATGATCTTCGGAGACTATGACGCTGACGGAGTCTGCGCCACCGCCATCTTATTCCATACTCTTAAAAGCCTGGGCATGGAAGTGGAAAAATACATTCCTTTCCGGGAAACCGAAGGGTATGGATTGAATATGAAGGCAGTGGAATGGATCATCGAGCAGAAATTCAATCTGGTCGTGACAGTGGATTGCGGTATTTCCAATTTTGAAGAAATAAAAACTTTAATGGATAATGGAATAGATGTTGTTGTAACAGATCATCATGAAGAACCGCCTCAACTGCCGCCGGCCTTGGCTATCATCAATCCTTCAATCAGAAATTCTGGATATCCTTTTCCATACCTATGCGGCGCCGGCGTGGCTTTTAAATTAGTCCAAGCCATTATTTTAAAACAGGAAAAAGAAGATTACGCCCTTAAATTTCCGGAAGGCTTTGACAAATGGCTTTTGGATCTTGTGGCTATCGCCACGGTCGGAGACATGGTTTCTCTTCTGGGTGAGAACAGGATGCTGGTCCAATACGGCCTCAAGGTTATGGCTAAGACAAAAAGGCTTGGTCTCCAAAAAATGATTGAAACCGTGAATAATTTTTCCGGAAAGATAGACAGCCAGTATCTGGGCTGGCGTATCGTGCCCCGGCTTAACGCCGCCGGCCGGATGGATCATGCTTCCTCCGCTTTTTATCTTTTAATGGCTGACAATGAAAAAGAAGCGGAAAAGCTGGTTTCGGTTCTGGAGGATAATAACCAAAAAAGACAACAATTGACTGACAGTATTTTAAAACAGGCTGAAGCACAAGCAGATGAAAATGAAAAGATTATTTTTGCGGTCGGAGAGAATTGGCCGGCCGGCGTCGTAGGATTAGTCGCCGGAAGATTAAGCGACAAATACCACCGTCCGGCTTTGGTCATCGGGCAGGAAGGGGATAAATACGTGGGTTCAGGCCGGAGCATAGAGGAATTCAATATTACCGAGGCTTTAGCAGAGAGCAAGGAATTCCTTTTGCGTTACGGCGGACATTCTCAGGCTTGCGGCTTCACTGTCATAGGGAAGGAAAATTTAGGGAAGTTCAAAGAAAAAATGACTTTTTTAGCTCAAGAGAAATTAAAAGATTCAATCCTTCAATCCAGTTTCAGGATTGAGGCCGAAGTCAATCTTTCCCAGATTGATTTTGAACTTTTAACGGAATTGGAAAAGTTCGAGCCGTTCGGGGAGGATAATCCCAAACCTCTTTTCGCGGCCTTGGGAGTCAGGATAGAGCAGATCCAGACGGTCGGAGCGGATGGCAAGCACCTCAAGGTTTTAGCCAGCCAGAACAATAAATTCCATAAATTCATCGGGTTTTCTTTTGGAGATTGGTGTGCTAGGCTTAAAATGGATGATTTGATCGATATTATTTTTGAATTGGACGCCAATGAATGGAACGGCAACCGTGAATTACAACTGAAAATCATAGACTTAAAACTTTCCAAGATATGAAAGCCACTCTTTTCACCGACGGCGGAGCCAGAGGCAATCCGGGACCGGCCGGCATCGGCGCCGTATTGAAAATCGGGGACAAAATCCACCGTCACAAAAGGTATCTGGGCGTCTCCACCAACAACCAGGCCGAGTACCAGGCTTTAATCATGGGCTTGGAACAAGCCAAGCAGGAAGGCGTAGAAGAGCTGGAGTGCTTTTTGGATTCGGAATTGGTGGTGAAACAATTGAACCGGGAATACAAGGTTAAGGACCAGGACCTAGCCTTGCTATTCGTCAAAGTTTGGAATTTAATGAGCGGTTTCAAAAAAGTGACTTTTAAGCATGTTTTCCGGGAACAGAACAAGGAAGCGGATCTCTTGGTTAACGAAATTATTGACGAACATACGAAATGAAGATATTAGTTTCCATTACTTCCACCGGAAAAAAATTGGATTTTGCCAAGAAGATCAAGCAGATAGACGATCTGGGCATAAATGAGATTGCTTTGTTTCCTACGACTTTGGATTTCAAGGAAAGGCAGGGGCTATATGAATTCCTGGAAAAATCCAAGATCAAAAAAATCCCTTTTGTCCATTTAAAGTCGGATATGGAGATTGAGGAGGTGGATTATCTAACTAGTCGTTTCGGCGCGGAGATTTTCAACGTTCATGGCAGTAATAGCGGTACTCCTTTAGAGAATGATTTAAAAAAATACGCGGATCAGATATATGTGGAAAACCAGTTCAGCCGTTTGGGCGATGATGACCTGGTTCGTTTTGCCGGCCTTTGCCTGGATGTTTCCCATTTGTATGACTTAGTGGCGACTAAATCCGAGTTAGCCCCGTATTTTTTAGATCTTTTCAAAAAATATCCTTGCCAGTGCGGGCATATCTCTTCCATAACGGAGAAAACCCGTTTTTGTCCTATTGACAAAGTCTTTTTTTACAGCAATCATCTTTATTCTGATCTTTCCCAGTTCGATTATCTCAAACAGTACAGGGATATCCTGCCGCCTCTTTTGGCTTTAGAATTGGAAAATAATATTCCGGAACAAGTGAGGGCTAAGGAGTATATTGAGAGGATTCTGAATATTGACGGCCGTTAAGCGGAAGACGAGCGCAACACTTTTTGCGGACGAAGCGAGTAGTATGGTAGATAAATGCAATAAAATGTTTTGTTAAGATGTTGACAAAACAATGAAAGCTTGCTATACTGCCTTTGTCCAAGCAAGCCGGATGATCGCTCTAATCATTTAGAGAGGAAAGTCCGAACACCCTTCTTTACAAAAAGAAGTCGCGGTAATGGGTAACACCCACCCTTGTCAAAGCGATTTGGCAAGAGGACCAGTTCCACAGAGACAATACTAATCCTTCGGGATGAAAGGTGAAAAGTGTGAAGAGGTTTTAAGTTGGGTCAGAGATATCTCCTCAAATTAAGGCTACCTCACTCGGCCTCTGGCAACAGAGGAATCGTGGTAAACTCTACCTGGTGCAATCCCTAAGTCGGGAGCTTGACTCCTTCTGGCAACAGAAGGAGCAGATAGATGATCATCGCTCCGCAAGGAGCACAGAATTCGGCTTACAGGCTTGTTTGGACAGAAGAAGACATCTCCCTTTAGGGAGGTGTTTTTTTATTGGTTTTGTTTTGTGGTATAATATCCGTATATGAAAAAGTCGGAGATAGCGATTAGCGCCAGTCTAGTCCCGGTGGATTACCTTATGGTCGTCCTGGCCGGTATTGTTTCGTATTTCATCCGTTACATCGGTCCGATCCAGGAGATCAGGCCAGTGATTTTTGATCTCAAATTCAATACTTACCTGGATCTTCTCTGGCTCATCTCTTTGATCTGGATCATCAGCTTCGCTTTAGCCGGGCTGTATTCCATGAGAGGCGCCAAGAAGGCTATGGACGAGCTTTCCCGGATTATCTTGGGCTGTTCCACAGCAGTCATGATTTTAATGTTCCTATTCTTCTTTTCCCGCAGCCTGTTTGATTCCCGTTTCATTATCATTGCGGGGTGGGTTTTTTCTGTCATTTTTGTCATTGTCGGCAGAGGACTCATTAGAAAAATCCAAAAGTATTTCTATTCTTTTGAAGTCGGCGTCCACCGGGTCGCAATAATCGGTTCAGGCAATATTACCAAGGAAGTCATTCTAAGCTTCCAAAACAACAAGAAAGCCGGATTCAAGGTAGTCAAGGTGTTTGAAGATTTCAGCAAAAACACGGAAACAGAATTGGAAAAAATGGCTCAAAACGACAAGATTGACGAGATCCTGGTCGCCACCTCTAATTTGTCTTCAGTCCAGCTTTCCAAGCTCAACGATTTTTCGTATCTTAACCACGTAGATTTGAAATATGTCGCCGACATCTTTGATTTCCCCATTGCCAACTTCGAGATCATGACCATCGCCGGGTTGCCTGTTATTGAAGTCAAAAAAACCCGTCTGGACGGTTGGGGAAGGATTTACAAAAGGATCTTTGATATTATTGTTTCCTTGATTTTAATCATCCTTCTTTCCCCGATTCTTTTAATTATCTCATTAGCGGTCAAGCTAACATCTAAGGGTCAGATTTTTTTCTCATACAAACGCATCGGCCAGCAAGGCAAGCCCTTCACATACTTCAAGTTCCGGTCCATGATAGACAATGCCCATAAGTTCCGTTTTGATCCAAAATTCCTTAAACAGCACCAGAATTTAAGGAAAGGCACACCCATGGTTAAATTCAAAGATGATCCTCGGGTAACTAAAGTGGGGAAAGTCCTAAGGAAACTTTCTTTAGACGAACTCCCGGAATTATTTAATGTCTTCATAGGTAAAATGAGTTTGGTCGGCCCCCGCCCCCATGAGGTGGAAGAAGTGGCCCGGTATGAGACTTTCCATAAAAAAGTCTTGACCATCAAGCCGGGGATGACGGGCATGGCCCAGGTTTCCGGCCGGAGCGATCTGGATTTCAATGAAGAAGTAAGACTGGACGTCTGGTATATGGAAAATTGGAGTTTGAGGCTGGATCTTTCCATTATATTCAGAACGCCTTTTGCGGTTTTAAAAAAAAGAAAAGCGGAATAATATACAAACCATATGAACCAAACAATCTTAAACCTGGCCAAGGCTTTCATCGGGGAAAGCCAAGCCCGAAATCGGTACACTATGTATGCCAAGGCGGCAAAAAAAGAAGGATACGAGCAGATCGCGGAAATTTTCCTCATTACCGCGGACAACGAGAGAGAACATGCTTCCTGGCTCATGAAGCTGATCCAGGAATTAAAAAAGAAATATGGGATCAAAGGAGATTTTAAAGTAGAGGCGGAAATGCCAGCTACGTATGGCGCAACCAAAGAGAATCTTAAAGCCGCCATCAAAGGAGAAAACTGGGAGCACACCACGATGTATCCGGGATTTGCCAAGATTGCCAGGAAAGAAGGATTAAAAGAGATTGCCGACAGACTGCTCGCCATTGCTCAGGCAGAGAGGCATCATGAGGAGAGATACAAGAAAATTCTAGAGCAAGTGGAGAATAAAAGCGTTTTAAAGAAGAAAAAAGCGGCGTGGTGGGTCTGTCGGGAATGCGGCTTCGTCCACTTCGGCAAAGAAGCGCCTAAAGAATGCCCTTCTTGCGGACACGCTCAGGCATATTGCCAGGTAAAATGCGAAACATATTAAATCATAACTTAAAAACAAAGAAATGGTGCCAAAAAGAATGTTTTTTACCAAGGGTGTAGGAGTACACAAAGACCGTTTAGCTTCTTTTGAAGCAGCTTTGCGCGATGCCGGCATTGAAAAATGCAATCTAGTGTATGTTTCCAGTATTTTTCCGCCTCACTGCAAAACCGTTTCCAAAGAAAAAGGCATTGAACTTTTAAAACCGGGACAGATCACTTTCTGCGTCATGGCCAAAAGCGAAACCAACGAACCTAACCGGCTGATGTCAGCCGCCATCGGGCTGGCTCTGCCGGCCGATCCCAATTCCCACGGCTACCTGTCTGAACATCATAGTTTCGGAGAAACCGGAAAAAAGACCGGGGATTATGCCGAAGATCTGGCGGCGACCATGTTAGCCAGCACTCTGGGCATCCAATTCGACATTGACCAAGCTTGGGATGAAAGAAAGCAGGAATACATCGCCAGCGGCCAGATTTTCAAGACCAGCAACTTTTGCCAGTCCACTGAAGGAAACAAGGATGGACTTTGGTCCACTGTGCTTTCCGCAGCCGTATTTTTATTGGAATGAACTACCCCGCCGCAAGCGGACGGGGTATCCGTCCTTAGCAGCGAGTACTT